>NZ_KV791435.1:34055-42512 GCF_001807895.1 Stenotrophomonas sp. HMSC10F07 | reverse complement strand
GCACAAACGACTTAATTCCCTCCGTCCCCTTTTTGTCAACGCCGCGCCAGCAACACCAGCACCGCGCCGGTGCCGCCTTGCCCGGTCGGCGCCGAATGAAACGCCAGCACGTCGTTGCGCAGCCGCAGCAGGCGATCAACCAGGTTCTTCAGCACCGGTGCTCCGCCATCGGACTGCAGGCCCTTGCCGTGGATGATGCGCACGCAGCCATACTCGTGTGCATGCGCTTCCAGCAGGAACTGGCGCAGCAGGGTTTCCGCCTGCGCGGCGGTGGCGCCGTGCAGGTCGAGCTCATCCTGTACCGAATACTGGCCGCGCTTGAGACGCTGGAACAGGCGCGGTGGCAGGTTGTCGCGGCGGTAGCTGGCCACGTCGCCCGCTTCCAGCGGCGTACTGTCGCGCAGCAGCCGCGCAAACTCGCCCGCAGCTTCGGCCTCGTCGCGTTCGGCCATGCGTGCGCGCGGCTTCGGCCGGGGCGCAGCAGGCGCCGGTTCGGCATCCTTGCGCAGCGGCGTCACTTCACCGATGGCCGCACGGAACAGCGCGGCCGGATCTTCGTCTTCAGGGTGCGACATGCGCACAGGGTAAACCGCCGGCGCGGGTCTGCCTATGACGGTTCGATGTCGGCCGTGACCGCCGGCAGGGTAGGACCGGCGGCTCGCATGCGGCACAATAGACGATGCCCTTGCAGGGTCGACGGCTTCCGCAGGGGAGTACGACGGTCCCGCCCACACTGCACGGTGACGGAATCGAATTCTTGGAAAATCAAGCGGTTAAATCGAAGATGCGAATCCTGGTCAGTAATGACGATGGTGTCGACGCCGCAGGCATCCGGATGCTTGCTTCGGTCCTGCGCGAGGCCGGACACGAAGTCACGGTGGTCGCGCCCGACCGCGATCGCTCCGGTGCCAGCAACTCGCTGACCCTGGACCTGCCGATCCGGCTCAAGCGCATCGACCATTACACCGTCTCGGTGGCTGGCACGCCGACCGACTGCGTGCACCTGGCGCTGACCGGCCTGCTTGAATTCGAGCCGGACATCGTCGTGTCAGGCATCAACAACGCCGCCAACCTCGGCGACGACGTGATCTATTCCGGCACCGTCTCGGCGGCGATGGAAGGCCGCTTCCTCGGCCTGCCGGCGGTGGCGGTCTCGCTGGTTACCCGCAACCACGATCCGAAGCACTTCGACACCGCCGCGCGCGCCGCAGTGGAGATCGTGGCCCGGCTCAAGGCCGATCCGCTGCCGGCCGACACCATCCTCAACGTCAACGTGCCGGATCTGCCCTGGAGCGAGGTCAAGGGCTTCGAGGTCACCCGCCTCGGCAACCGCCATCGTGCCGAAGGCTGCATCGCGCAGAAGGATCCGCGCGGCAACGAGGTGTACTGGATCGGCCCGGCCGGGCGCGAGCAGGACTCCGGCCCGGGCACCGACTTCCACGCGGTGCGCACCGGCCACATCTCGATCACCCCGATCCAGGTGGACCTGACCCGCTACCAGGCGCTGGAGAAAGTGGCCAGCTGGGTGGGTGGCCTCAGCGCCGCGCTGGACCGGCCGGCATGAGTCCACGCCTGCGACTGCAGCCGGAAGCTGTCGGCATCGGCATGACCTCGCAGCGCGTGCGTGACCGTCTGGTCGATCGCCTGCGCGAAGCTGGCATCGTCGACGAGTCCACCTTGAACGCAATCCGGGTTGTGCCGCGCCATCTGTTCATCGATGAAGCACTGGCCTCGCGTGCCTATGAGGACACCGCGCTGCCGATCGGCCATGGCCAGACCATCTCGCAGCCCTGGGTGGTCGCCCGGATGACCGAGGCGGTGCTCCAGGTCGCGCCGAAGCGCGTGCTGGAAGTCGGCACCGGCTCGGGCTACCAGGCCGCCATCCTGGGCGCGCTGGGCCTGGAGGTCTACACCGTGGAGCGTATCGGTGACCTGTTGCGGCAGGCACGCAAGCGCTTCCGCGCACTGGGCATGAACATCCGCACGAAGCATGACGACGGTCGCGCCGGATGGGCCGAGCACGGTCCGTTCGATGCCATCGTGGTCACCGCCGCCGCGCCTGCACTGGTCGATGAACTGGTCGGGCAGCTGGCTGAAGGGGGGCGCCTGGTGGCGCCGGTGGGTGGCCCGGGCGGACAGTCGCTGGTGCAGCTGGACCGCAAGCCCGATGGCAGCATCGAACAACGCGTGCTGGCGCCGGTCACGTTCGTGCCGCTGCTGTCTGGCATGCTCGACTAATCCACGGAGCAGGGTTGCATGAAGATTTTCGGGCCGCTGTACGAGCGGGCGATGAAGTGGGCGGCGCACGAACGCGCGCCGACCTACCTGACGGTACTGAGTTTCTTTGAAGCGATCATCTTCCCGGTGATGCCGGAAGTGATGCTGGCACCGATGTGCGTGGCCCAGCCCAAGCGTGGCTGGTGGTTCGCCACCCTCAGTCTGGCGGGCTCGATGGTCGGCGCGCTGGTTGGTTACGCACTGGGTCATTACGCTTTCGAGGCGATCAAGCCGGTGTTCGAGGCGCTGGGCATGCTTCCGGCGATCGAGCAGGGCATCACCACCGTGCAGGCGAAGATGGCCGAATCGCCGTGGGCGGTGTTCACCTTCCTGGTGCTGGGCGGCTTCATGCCGATCCCGATGAAGGTCTTCACGTGGGCATCGGGTATCGTCGGCGTACCGATGCCGCAGTACCTGTTGAGCATGTTGATCGGTCGTGGCAAGCGCGTGTTCGTGCTGGCCGCGGTCATCCGTATCGGTGGTGCGCGTGCCGAAGCGGCGCTGCGTCGCTGGATTGAACCGCTGGGCTGGATCGCCACCGTGCTGGTGGTGGTGCTGATCGCCTGGCTTGTATGGAGGTCGAAGTTCGCATGAATCCTGATCGTCTGAGCAAGGGAGTGCGCATCGGCGCGCTGGCGTTGCTGGTTTCCACACTGGCCGCCTGCGGTACCGCCACCGTGGTCCGCCCGGGCGGCGGCAACGCTGGCGGCGTGACCACGCCGAAGACCTCGGTACCCAAGCCCGGGCAGACCGTGGTGGTGCGCAAGGGCGACACCATCTATGCGCTGGCCCGCATCCATGACATCACCCCGGCCGACCTGATTGCCTGGAATCGTCTGGACAACCCGTCGACCATCTACCCCGGCCAGGTGATCCGCCTGTATCCGCAGGGGGCCACCAGCGGCCGTGCGCCGACCACGGTGGTCACCCCGCCGCGTTCGGCTGGCAGCAGTGGCGGCAGCACCGCGCCGGCCCCGGCGCCGGTCGGGCCGGTGAAGAGCAACATCGCCTGGCGCTGGCCAGCCGATGGCGCGATCGTCGGCCGCTACGTGGCCGGTGACGCGACCAAGCAGGGCGTCGACATCGCCGGTACCAGCGGCCAGCCGGTCAAGGCAACCGCCAACGGCGTGGTGGTGTACTCCGGTGCCGGCCTGGTTGGCTACGGCGAACTGATCATCATCAAGCACAGCGACCAGTGGCTGTCCGCCTATGGTCACAACCGCAAGCGCCTGGTCAATGAAGGGCAGAGCGTGAAGGCTGGCGAGCAGATCGCCGAAATGGGCCGCACCGGTGCGAACCGCGACATGGTCCACTTCGAGATTCGCTACAACGGCAAGCCGGTCGATCCGCAGCAGTACCTGCCGGCACGTTGACGCGGTTGGAACAGGGAGTGCCGGGCCATGCCTGGCGTTCCTGACCTGTAGAGCCGTGCTCGACTCAGCGACTGCGGAGCGGTCGTTTGCGATCCTGTGTGCCGCAGGCTCACCTTCACGGCGGACCGGATACCCGGCATTCTTGAGCGGTCCCAGTCGACCCGGTACCCCATGCTGCGTCCTGCTTCCGTTCTCGCCTTGCTGATCGTCGCACCGCTGGTCACCGCGGCCAGCGATCCGCGCGACGTGGTCACCCGTCTTTACGCCGTAGTCCAGGCGCCGGCTTCAGATGAAGCAGCCATCCCGCCGTTGCTGGGCGATGCCCTGCGCTCGGCGGTCGATGCGCAGCATGCTTACGAGCGGGCCTGTACCGCGCTGGCCGCGCACGACGAGAAGCCGCACATGCTCGACCAGAGCCTGTATCTGCTGGCGCCGGACCGACCGGACACGGTCGCGGTGGGAATGCCCGAATCGAGGGGTGACGCGACCTGGATCCGCGTCGACATGGCAGTGGGCGACTATCGATGGACCGACCGGGTCCTGCTGCAGCGGCAGGACCGGGACTGGAAGGTCATGGATATCCGCTGGGGGCAGGGCGGCCACCTGATCGGACGGCTCCAGGAGTTCTCGGCATTCCGCTGCGCGCCTTCAGGCCGCTAGGGGCCGGAGGCACCGGTGACTCGAGAACTCAGCCTTCCAGAATGAAAGCAGCCGCGACCTTGCGGCCTTCGCCTGCCAGGATGTTGAAGGTGCGTGCGGCGGCTGGATTGTTCATCACTTCCAGGCCGATGCCGCGTGACAGGCAGGCGGCCATCACCACCGCCGATGGGAACACCTGGCGGTCACCGGTACCCAGCACGATCAGCGCCGGGTTCAGCGCCAGGATCGGCTCCAGGTCCGCCAGCTGCAACGCAGCGGCGCTCGCCACCGGCCAATGCGCGACCAGCTGGTCCGGGGTCAGGAAGAAGCTCCCGTCCAGCACCTGGTCATTGACCTTGGCCGAGCGGCCATCGGCGGCGCGCAGGCTGTAGGCGTAGTCGGGCGGTTCGTGGTTCAGCTGCATGACGGTAGGGCGATCAGCCGCGCGGCAGCACGATCTGGCGCTGTTCCCTGCTCGGGCGGTACAGCACGGCGACGTGGCCGATGCGCTGCACCAGAGCGCTCTCGGTGGCTTCGACGATCTCGCCGATCATCACGTCACGGGCGTCGCGATCCTCGGCAGCGACCTTCACCTTGACCAGTTCGTGGCGCTCCAGCACTTCGTTCAGCTCAGCGATGAAGGCCGGGGTCACACCCTTGCCGCCGGTCTGCAGCAGGGCCTTCAGGTCGTGGGCTTGGCCGCGCAGGAAACGGGTCTGGGAAGCGGTCAGGGCGATGGACATGCAGGAAAACACGGTTGAATGGGGCGATCAGGGTATCATGAGGACCCCATCAGCCCCTATTTTCAATGGCTACCCGCAGCAAAAGCAGCCAGCGCTGGCTCAAGGAACACTTCTCCGACCCCTTCGTGAAGAAGGCGCAGGCCGAAGGCATGCGCTCGCGCGCCGCCTACAAGCTCGAAGAGCTGCTTGAACGTGACCGGCTGCTGAAGCCGCACATGGTGGTGGTCGACCTCGGCGCGGCGCCGGGTGGCTGGTCTCAGCAGGTTAGGAGACAGATCGGCGACACCGGCCGCGTGCTGGCCCTGGACATCCTGGACATGCCGCCGCTGGCCGGCGTGGAGTTCCTTCATGGTGACTTCAGGGAAGAAGCCGTCCTATCGCAGTTTGAAGCCATGCTCGGGGATCAGCCGGTAGACCTTGTGCTGTCGGACATGGCCCCCAATAAGAGTGGTGTGGGCGCGGTCGACCAGCCGCGGATGATGCACCTGGCGGAGCTGGCCCTGGATTTTGCCGACAACCACCTGAAGACCGGTGGGGCATTCCTGATCAAGCTGTTCCAGGGCGAGGGCTTTGACGACTACGTGCGCGACATGCGCCGCCGGTACGACAAGGTCTCCATCCGCAAGCCGGAAGCCTCGCGCAAGCGCTCTCCCGAGGTGTACGCCTTGGGTCAGGGAAAACGCGCCCACATGAAGTAAGCTCGCAATGTACGCAAGTTCGACCCCCACGCAACGCCAGCACTGAGAGGAACACCGGAGCCAATGAGGATGAACGACTTGACCAAGAACCTCCTGCTATGGGTGGTCGTCGCCGTCGTGCTGATGGTGGTCTTCCAGAGCTTCTCGCCGAAGTCCTCCGGAGCCGGCGCGCAGGGTGCGTCGTACTCGCAGTTCCTGGACCAGGTGGACAGCGGCAACGTGCAGAAGGTCGCCTTCGGCGGCGACATGCGCGGCGGCACCAGCCAGCTGACCTACACCACCCGCGGCGGGCAGACATCCACCATCACCGCACCGTTCGATCGCGACCTGATCAACGTGCTGCGCACCAAGAACGTGGAGATCGTGCAGGAGGAGCCGTCCAGCGGCATCTCCCTCGGCGCGATCCTGATGAATTTTCTGCCGGTCATCCTGATCATCGGCTTCTGGTTGTTCATCATGCGCCAGATGCAGGGCGGTGGCGGCGGTGCCAAGGGCGCGATGTCCTTCGGCAAGTCGCGCGCCAAGCTGCAGGGCGAGGACCAGATCAAGGTCACTTTCGCCGACGTCGCCGGCTGCGACGAGGCCAAGGAAGAAGTGGGCGAGCTGGTCGACTTCCTGCGCGACCCGTCCAAGTTCACCAAGCTGGGTGGCAAGATTCCGCGCGGCGTGCTGATGGTGGGCCCGCCGGGTACCGGCAAGACGCTGCTGGCCAAGGCCATCGCCGGCGAAGCCAAGGTGCCGTTCTTCTCGATCTCCGGTTCGGACTTCGTGGAAATGTTCGTCGGCGTCGGCGCCAGTCGCGTGCGCGACATGTTCGAGCAGGCCAAGAAGCATGCCCCGTGCATCATCTTCATCGACGAAATCGACGCCGTCGGTCGTCACCGTGGCGCCGGCCTGGGCGGTGGCCATGACGAGCGCGAGCAGACCCTGAACCAGCTGCTGGTCGAAATGGACGGTTTCGAGGGCGGTGAAGGCGTGATCGTGATCGCCGCCACCAACCGTCCGGACGTGCTGGACCCGGCGCTGCTGCGCCCGGGTCGCTTCGACCGCCAGGTCGTGGTTGGCCTGCCGGACGTGAAGGGTCGCGAGCACATCCTGAAGGTCCACATGCGCAAGCTGCCGCTCGCCGACGATGTCGAGCCGATGGTGATCGCGCGGGGTACCCCGGGCTTCTCCGGTGCTGATCTGGCCAACCTGTGCAACGAGGCGGCCCTGTTCGCCGCGCGTGGCAACGAGAAGGAAGTCCGCATGGACCACTTCGACCGTGCCCGCGACAAGATCCTGATGGGTGCCGAGCGCCGCTCGATGGCCATGAGCGAAGAAGAGAAGACCCTGACCGCCTACCACGAAGCCGGCCACGCCATTGTCGGCCGCCTGGTGCCGGAGCACGACCCGGTCTACAAGGTCACGATCATCCCGCGCGGCCGTGCGCTGGGCGTGACCATGTACCTGCCGGAGGGCGACAAGTATTCGATGAACCGCGTGGCGATCAAGTCGCAGCTGTGCTCGCTGTACGGTGGTCGTGTGGCCGAGGAGCTGATCTTCGGTGCCGACAAGGTCACCACGGGCGCTTCCAACGACATCGAACGCGCCACCAAGATGGCCCGCAACATGGTCACCAAGTGGGGCCTGTCCGACCAGCTCGGCCCGATCGCCTATGGCGAAGAGGATGACGAGGTGTTCCTGGGCCGTTCGGTCACCCAGCACAAGAGCGTGTCCAACGACACCGCGCGTCGCATCGATGAGGAGGTGCGCAAGATCCTCGACGAAGCCTACGCGCGCACTACTGAGCTGATGACGGCCAACCTGGACAAGTTGCACGCGATGTCCCAGTTGCTGCTGCAGTACGAGACGATCGACGCGCCGCAGATCGACGCCATCATGGAAGGCCGCGATCCGCCGCCGCCGGCCGGCTGGAGCAAGTCGAACAAGGATGGTGGCAACGACAAGGGCGGCGACGCCCGCCCGCTGCCGCCGATCGCGGGCCCGGCCGAATCGCACTGACGGCCCGCTGCGCGTGACACCAGACGAGGCCGGGGCAACCCGGCTTCGTCGTTTCCGGGCTACCGGCCCATTCCGAAGAACCGAACTGACGCTGGAGCCCGCATGTCTGCCCCGAAGCCCGAACCGATTTCCCACACCGCCGAAATGGTCATCGCCACCGTGGTCGGCGTGGGTGTGGGCCTCGGAGCCGACAATCTGCTGTTGGGCTGCGTGGTGGGTATCGCGGTCGGCATCGTGCTGAGCATCGCCAGGACCCTGTACGTGGACCGCAAGCGTCGCCGCCGTTGAGGGTGTCGGCAGGGCTGCGCCCTGCACCCGTGGTAGTGCCGGCCGCTGGCCGGCAACCTCAATAGCAAAAGCAAAAGCAAAAGCAAAAGCGGGCTTTCCGTGGGATGGCGGGGCGGTGTCGGAGTGCGGGGACGCTGCAAGTACGTCCCTGTAAGCTTGGCAGCCGCATCCATGCGGCTGACACCCCGCCGTCCGACACCGCCCCACCTCTGACAGATTTCTGCTGCTGTTGGTAGGTGTCGACCTTGGGCGACACGGTAGATCCACGCCATGCGTGGATGCATTTCGACTCCAATTCGAAATATTCGATTCCGACGGAGATTCATCCACGCATGGCGTGGATCTACCGGGCCCCATCCAACCGTCACCGGGAATCTGTCGGAGGTGGGGCGGTGTGGGGCTGCAGGACCGTTGGCGCCATGGATGGCGCCATCG
>NZ_KV791435.1:0-34035 GCF_001807895.1 Stenotrophomonas sp. HMSC10F07 | reverse complement strand
ATCGAGCCCCCAAGGATGGGTTTACGGCGTGTCCTGCAGCCCCCCACCGTCCCGCCAGACCATCAGCAATCCAGAGCCGCATTGGCTTTGGCCGTTGCCTCTGCGGGTGCAGGGCGCCGCCCTGCCGAACTAAACTACCCGCCGTTGTTCCAGCAGGATTACCGATGTTCGATACCTCGCCCCAGCTCGATTGCGCCGGCCGCATCCTGCGCCTCGACCGTGCCCAGGTCATGGGCATCGTCAACGTCACCCCGGACTCGTTTTCCGATGGCGGCGCGCACGACACCACCGAGGCCGCAATCGCTCATGGCCTGAAGCTGGTCGAGGAGGGCGCGGACCTTCTCGATATCGGCGGCGAATCGACCCGCCCGGGCGCCACGCCGGTATCGGTCGAGGAGGAGCTGGGCCGGGTGATTCCGGTGATCGAGCAGCTGGCGGCCCGGACCCATGTGCCGATCAGCATCGACACCTTCAAGCCGGAAGTGATGCGCGCGGCCGTGGCCGCTGGCGCCGGCATGATCAACGACATCTTCGGCCTGCGTCAGGAGGGTGCGCTCGAGGCCGCTGCGGAAACCGGCGTGCCGGTGGTGCTGATGCACATGCAGGGCGAACCGGGCCACATGCAGGCCGATCCGCACTACGACGATGTGGTCGGCGAGGTGCACGGCTTCCTGGTGCAGCGCCTGTTCGCTGCCGAGATGGCAGGCATCGCGAGGAAGAACCTGCTGATCGACCTCGGTTTCGGCTTCGGCAAGACCACCGGGCACAACATGACCCTGCTGGCGCGTTCGGAGCGCTTTCTGGAACTGGGCGTGCCGATGCTGGCCGGCCTGTCGCGCAAGCGCAGTCTCGGTGAACTGACAGGTCGCGATACGCCGTCCGAGCGGGTAGCGGCCTCGGTGGCCGCGCACCTGATCGCGGTCCAGCGTGGCGCGCGCATCGTACGCGTGCATGACGTGGCGGCCACAGTTGATGCGCTGAAGATCTGGCAGGCGGTGCAAGCCGTACCGACGCCGCGCGCCGACGCTGCGCCGACGATCCGCTGGCCGGACGAAGACTGATGGGTATCGATCGGCGGCCACTGGCGATCGCCGTGATGGGGCCGACCGCCAGTGGCAAGACCGCCACTGCGATCGCCCTGGCACGGCAGCTGGATGGCGAAATCGTCAGCGTCGACTCGGCACTGGTGTACCGCCACCTGGACATCGGTTCGGCCAAGCCCGATGCGACGGAGCGCGCGCAGGCGCCGCACCATCTGCTGGACCTGCGTGACCCCTGGCAGACCTACTCGGCGGCCGAGTTCGCCGCCGATGCCGGGCGGGTCGTGGCCGACATCGTGGCGCGTGGCAGGACGCCGATCCTGGCCGGTGGCACTGGCCTGTACTTCCGGGCGCTGCTGCAGGGCCTGTCGCCGATGCCGGAGGCCGACCCGGCAATGCGCGAAGCGCTCAGCGCCGAGGCGGCCGAGCGTGGCTGGGCGGCACTGCACGCCGAGCTGGCCAAGGTCGACCCGGCCGCCGCCGCACGCATCCATGCGACCGATCCGCAACGCATCCAGCGGGCGCTGGAGGTCTATCGCCTGACCGGTATCCCCATTACTGAATGGCAGCGCCGGCCGGGCGTAGCGCCATTGCCGGTGCGCACCCTCAAGCTGATCCTCGCTCCACGCGACCGTGCGGTTCTGCACCAGCGCATCGAGGCGCGCTTCGACGCCATGCTGGGGCAGGGGTTTCTCGACGAGGTGCGGGCATTGCGCGCGATGCCGGAAATGGCAGCCGTGGAGGCGCCGTTGGACCTGCCGGCAGTGCGCGCGGTCGGCTATCGGCAGGCCTGGGAGTACCTGGACGGGGAGGGTGATGCCGCCCGTTTCCGTGACAAGGCGATCTTCGCCACCCGGCAACTGGCCAAGCGCCAGCTGACCTGGCTGCGCGGCGAGCTTGATGCGCGCTGGTTCGATCCCCATGTTGATGGGGAGCGCCTGGCCAGCGCGGTGTCGACCTTCGTCGCACGCTGAATCCCCGCCAGCCGTGTAACATCATCGGTCGGCGGGCGGCTCGGGGGCCGCGGCAACCGTCGGCAACCCAATAAGAACAATAATCAGGAGTGTGCAATGTCCAAGGGGCAATCGCTGCAGGATCCTTTCTTGAACGCACTGCGGCGCGAACGCGTGCCGGTTTCGGTGTACCTGGTGAACGGCATCAAGCTGCAGGGCACGATCGAGTCGTTCGACCAGTTCGTGGTCCTGCTGCGCAACACGGTCAGTCAGATGGTCTACAAGCACGCCATTTCCACCGTCGTTCCGGCACGCAACGTGAAGGTCGGTCCGGGCGGTGGTTACGTGCAGTCGGGTGAAGGCGGTCAGGCAGGTGATGAAGCAGACGAGTAATACCGGAGCGGTGAATGTTTGACCGCTCGAAAAAGGGTGAACACGCCCTGTTGATCCAGCCCCATTTCGGCAAGCTGGAAGACGATGTGCTCGAAGAATTCGGTGATCTGGCCCGCTCGGCCGGGGCCAGCATCGCCGCGACGATCACTGCGCGCCTGGACCGTCCGAATCCGTCGACCCTGATCGGCAGCGGCAAGCTGGACGAGATCAAGGCTGCGGCCGACGCCAGCGGGGCCGACCTGATCCTGGTCAACCATGCATTGAGCCCGGGCCAGGAACGCAACCTGGAACGTTTCCTCGAGCGCCGGGTGATCGACCGCACCGGCCTGATCCTGGACATCTTCGCCCAGCGTGCGCACAGCCACGAAGGCAAGCTGCAGGTCGAACTGGCACAGCTGCGCCACCTGGCTACGCGGCTGGTGCGCGGCTGGACCCATCTGGAGCGCCAGCGCGGCGGTTCGATCGGCCTGCGCGGACCGGGTGAAACCCAGCTGGAAACTGACCGCCGCCTGCTGCAGAAGCGGGTGGAGCAGCTGCAGAAGCGCCTGGAAAAGGTCGAAGTGCAGCGCACCCAGATGCGCCGTGCGCGTGTGCGCAGCGAGCTGCCGCGCGTGGCCCTGGTGGGCTACACCAACGCCGGCAAGTCGACCCTGTTCAACGCCATGACCGGCGCTGAGGCCTATGCCGCCGACCAGCTGTTCGCAACGCTGGATCCGACCGTGCGCCGCATCGCGGTGCCGGGGGGCAACGTGGTGCTGGCCGATACCGTCGGTTTCGTCCGCGATCTGCCGCATGATCTGGTCGCGGCGTTCCGCTCGACCTTGTCCGAGGCGCGCGAGGCCGACTTCCTGCTGCATGTGGTCGACGCTGCCGATCCGCACCGCGAGGAGCGCATCGCCCAGGTCGACGAGGTGCTGACCGCAGTCGGTGCCGGTGACCTGCCGCAATTGCTGGTGTTCAACAAGATCGACCGCATCGACGGTGCCGACGTGCGCCACGATGGCCAGGACGGTATCCCGGATGAGTCGCGTCGTGAGCGGGTGTGGATTTCCGCGCGTGACGGGCGGGGGCTGGAGCTGCTGCAGGCGGTGCTGGGCAAGCGCCTGGGCCTGCAGCATGTCACCGGCGAACTGCGCCTGCCGCCGGATGCCGGCCGCCTGCGCGCGCGACTGCACCAGCTGGAAGTGATCCGCAGCGAGCAGGCTGATGAGGAAGGCTGGCTGCTGCATGTCGACTTGCCGATTGCCGAAGCCGAGAAGCTGGCCGCCAGTGCCGACGGCGCACCGATCCGGGCGCTGCTGCCGGAGAAACTGCCGGAGTGGTGAGGTAGCACCTGGCAGGGCCGGCGAGTGCCGGCCGCCGGCCGGCAGCGCAACCGTCCCGGATGGGCGCGACATCTGCCTGTCATCTGCGGTACAACGTGCAGGTTCTTCACCCCACCGTCATGCCGATGTCCATCCCCACCGACGCTGAACTCAATATCCAGTCCGCCGCGCTTGGGCAGCGCCTCGAGCAGGCCTCGCTGCAGCTGGTGACCGCTGAAAGCTGCAGTGGTGGCTGGATTGCAAAGTGCATGACCGACATCGCAGGGTCGTCGGCATTCTTCGACTGCGGCATGGTGGTCTACAGCTACGAAGCCAAGCAGCGCCTGCTCGGCGTGCGCGCACAAACGCTGGAGCAGTTTGGCGCAGTCAGCCGCGAAACCGTGCTGGAAATGGTTTCCGGTGCGCTGGTCAACTCGGGGGCCGGCATCGCGGTGGCAGTGACCGGCATCGCCGGTCCCGGCGGCGGCAGCCCTGGGAAGCCGGTCGGCAGCGTCTGGATCGGCTGGAAGCGGCGCGGCGGCTACGCCCGCGCCGAGCTGTTCCAGTTCGAGGGCGACCGCGAAGCCATCCGCCGGCAAACCGTGGCGGCGGCATTGCGCGGCATCGACGCCCAGCTGTGACATGCTGCTCCGGTAATCGTCCGGAGCACGCATGATGTGGGAAACGTTGGGCACGGTCCGTGACCTGGGCCGACTGCAGGAAATTGCGGTTGTCCTGATCCGCTATGGTTTCGGTGACGTGGTGCGGCGCATCGGCCTGGCCACCACGCTGGAGCGCGCTGGGCGCCTGCTGCACTGGAACGAGGATCGCCAGGAACTGCTGCGGATGACCGCGCCGGTGCGCGTACGCAGCGCGATGCAGGATCTCGGCCCGACCTTCGTCAAGCTCGGTCAGGTGCTGGCGACGCGCGTCGACCTGCTGCCGCCGGAATGGATCGCTGAACTGTCCGAGCTGCAGAACGCGGTACCCGCGCTGCCGTATGCCGATATCCGCGAGCAGCTGGAGGCCGACCTGGGCGCCTCGCCTGCAGACGTGTTCGCCTTCCTCGATGAAATCCCGATGGCCGCCGCCTCGCTGGCGCAGGCCCATCGCGCGCGCCTGCATGACGGCCGCGAGGTGGTGCTGAAGGTACGGCGCCCGGGTATCCGCGACGTGGTCGAGGCCGACCTGCGGTTGCTGGCACGCCTGGCCGAAATCGTCGAGGCGCGGCTGCCGGACCTGCGCCGCTATCGTCCGGCCGAGGTCGTGCAGCAGTTCACCGTGTCGCTGCGACGCGAGCTGGATTTCGCCGCCGAATGCCGCAACGCCGAACGCATCGCACGCAACTTCAACGGCCGTGACGACATCCTGATCCCCAGCGTGCACTGGCAGTGGACCTGTGAAAGCCTGAATGTGCAGGACTTCGTCGACGGCATTCCCGGGCGTGACCTGGCCGGCGTCGATGCGGCGGGCCTGGACCGGCGCGAACTGGCTCGGCGCGGTGCCGGCATCGTGCTCAAGATGGTGCTGGAGGACGGCTGCTTCCACGCCGACCCGCACCCCGGCAACATCTTCTACCTGCGTGACGGCCGCATCGGCGTGATTGACTTCGGCATGGTCGGCGCGTTGTCCGAAGTGCGCCGCTTCCAGGTCGCGCAGCTGCTGCACGGGCTGGTCGAGCAGGACCCGCAGAGCGTGGCCGATGTGCTGCTGGACTGGGCCGGCGGCGTGGAAGTGGACGAGAACCGCCTGCAGCACGACATCAGCCAGTTCGTCGACCAGTATCGCGGCGTGCCGCTGAAGGACCTGCGCATCGGCCTGATGCTGGGCGATATCACCCAGCTGCTGCGCAGCTACAGCCTGACCCTGCCGGCCGATCTGGCGCTGATGATCAAGGCCTTCCTGACCCTGGAAGGCATGGGGCGCCAGCTGGACCCGGATTTCGACATGGCCAGTGCCGCGCGCCCGTTCCTGGAACGGGTGGTGCTGCAGCGCTATGCGCCCAAGGCGCTGCTCAAGCGTGGCCGACGCAGCCTGCTGGGCCTGGTCGACTTCGCCGGGGAACTGCCGCGCGACCTGCGCAAGCTGGTCCAGGCGGCACGCCGCGGCCGCCTCCAGCTGAAGGTGGAAACCACTGCGCTGCAGGGCTTTGGCGAACAGGTGAATCGGGCAGCGAACCGGCTGGTGATGGGTATCGTCACCGCCGCGCTGATCATCGGGTCCTCGATCGTGATGCACAGCGTTGGCGGGGTCTCCAGTCGCTGGCTGCTGGCACTGGGCGTGTGCGGCTTCATCGGCGCGGGCTTCTGCGGCGTGTGGATCCTGTTCTCCATATGGAGGAGCGGCAAGCACACATAGTGTGCTTGCCGCAGCGGTTCCCCATCGGAACCGTGGAATCGCTGCGCGATTCCTGTAGGGCCGGCCGCTGGTCGGCTGCTCTTGCTTTTGCCTTTGCCGCCCGGCCATTGGCCCAACTGCCGAGCATGGCTCGGCACTACAGATCCCATCACCTGTTTGTCGTACCCGGCACTTGCAGTTGTGTGCGTTAGTAGTAATACTACTAACCATGGACCTGACCGACACCCAGCAGGCGATCCTGCAGTTGATCGCCGAGCGTATCGAGAGCGAAGGCGCACCGCCGTCGCAGACTGAAATCGCACGCGCGTTCGGCTTCAAGGGCGTGCGTGCGGCCCAGTACCACCTGGAAGCCCTGGAGCAGGCCGGTGCGATCCGTCGCATCCCGGGCCAGGCTCGCGGCATCCGCCTGGTGCAGGCACCGCCGGTCGAAAAGCTGGCCGAGCCGGGCCTTCCGGACAGCGTGCTGCGCTTGCCGGTGCTGGGCCGGGTCGCTGCCGGCTTGCCGATCGGTGCCGACATCGGCTCCGACGATTTCGTGGTGCTGGACCGGGTGTTCTTCTCGCCGGCGCCGGACTACCTGCTGAAAGTGCAGGGCGACTCGATGATCGATGAGGGCATCTTCGACGGTGACCTGATCGGCGTGCACCGCACCCGCGACGCCCGTTCCGGGCAGATCGTGGTGGCCCGCATCGATGACGAGATCACCGTCAAGCTGCTGAAGATCGCCAAGGACCGCATCCGCCTGCTGCCGCGCAATCCCGATTACAAGCCGATCGAGGTGCTGCCGGACCAGGATTTTGCGATCGAAGGCCTCTATTGCGGCCTGCTTCGGCCCAATCGTTGACCCGCTCCATGGTGCATTACCCCGCGGTCTTTTGTGGCGATTCTCTGGTTCCACTGAGGTTGGTACGGATGTCCGATAATTCTTTTCAGAGCGCCGGGCAGAATCTCAGCCTGTGCGATACGTCCGACTTAAAGTGAACCCATGGCAAAGAAGACCCCCAAAGACAGCACCCCCAACGACATGACCTCTGCAAGGACCAATACGATGGACGAGAACAAGAAGCGCGCCTTGGCTGCTGCTCTGGGCCAGATCGAGAAGCAGTTCGGCAAGGGCTCGGTGATGCGCATGGGCGACCGCGTGGTCGAGCCCGTCGAAGCCATCCCGACCGGTTCGCTGATGCTCGACATCGCACTGGGCATTGGCGGTCTGCCGAAGGGCCGTGTCGTTGAGATCTACGGGCCGGAATCCTCGGGCAAGACCACCCTGACTCTGCAGGCCATCGCCGAATGCCAGAAGATGGGCGGTACCGCGGCCTTCATCGATGCCGAGCACGCGCTTGACCCGATCTACGCCGCGAAGCTGGGCGTGAACGTGGACGACCTGCTGTTGTCGCAGCCGGACACCGGTGAGCAGGCGCTGGAAATCGCCGACATGCTGGTCCGTTCGGGCTCGGTTGACATCCTGGTGGTCGACTCGGTCGCCGCGCTGACCCCGAAGGCCGAAATCGAAGGCGAAATGGGTGACCAGCTGCCGGGTCTGCAGGCCCGCCTGATGAGCCAGGCGCTGCGCAAGCTGACCGGCAACATCAAGCGTTCGAACACCCTGGTGATCTTCATCAACCAGCTGCGCATGAAGATCGGCGTGATGATGCCGGGCCAGAGCCCGGAAACCACCACCGGCGGCAACGCGCTGAAGTTCTACGCCTCGGTCCGCCTGGACATCCGCCGTATCGGTGCGATCAAGAAGGGCGATGAGATCATCGGCAACCAGACCAAGATCAAGGTCGTCAAGAACAAGCTGGCGCCTCCGTTCAAGCAGGTCATCACCGAGATCCTGTACGGCGAAGGCATCAGCCGCGAGGGCGAACTGATCGACATGGGCGTGGATGCCAAGCTGGTCGAGAAGGCCGGCGCCTGGTACAGCTACGGTGAAGAGCGCATTGGCCAGGGCAAGGACAATGCCCGCGGCTACCTGCGCGACAACCCGACCGTCGCCGCCAAGCTCGAGGCCGAGCTGCGTGAGAAATTCCAGCCGGCCGAAGCGGCCCGCGAGGAAGGCGACGACGAAGGCGACGACGAGTAAGGCTTGCTGTGGGGCAGGGCGGCGCCGTCAGTGACGTCGCCCTGTCCCGCAGGTTCGAATCGCCCAGGGATGGGCAGGGCGCCAAGGACGGCGCCACCCTTGGAGCATCGATGTCCGACGCCGAAGACATTCCTACCGGCCGCAAGCGCCGGCAGCGTGAGCAGACTCCCGTACAACGGGCGCTGGGCCTGCTGGTCCGCCGCGAGCACTCGCGCAAGGAACTCACCCGCAAGCTGACCGCCCGTGGCGTCGAAGACGAAGCCGCGCAGGCCGCTGTCGCCAAGCTGACCGAAGCGGGCTGGCAGGATGACACCCGTTTTGCTGAGAACCTGGTGCGGATGCGCGCCAATACGGGTTATGGCCCGATCCATGTCCGCGCCGAGCTGGGCACCCATGGCCTGGACAGTGCCGCGATTGCCGCGGCGATGGACAGTTACGATGGCGACTGGCAGGAAAATGCCCGTGATCTGGTCCGCCGGCGCTTTGGCGAGGCCGGTCCGCAGGACCTGACGCAGCGGCGCAAGGCCGCCGATCTGCTGGCCCGACGGGGTTTCGACGGCGACAGCATCCGCCGTGCGACCCGCTACGACCCGGATGACTGAGACTGGCGGCGCCGGGCCTGATACCCTTTAGGTTTTCGGCGCTCCCTCGCGACCCTGGCCAACACGGCCGGTGGTCCGGGTCCGCCGGCCCGCAGACTGCCAGCCCCCAATGAACGCATCCGCCAAATTCACGACATCCCAGATCCGCAGCGACTTCCTTGAATTCTTCAAGGGCAAAGGCCACACCATCGTGCCCTCGGCGCCGCTGGTGCCGGGCAATGATCCGACCCTGCTGTTCACCAACTCCGGCATGGTGCAGTTCAAGGACGTGTTCCTTGGCGCGGAGAAGCGTAGCTACGTGCGCGCGGCCGACGTGCAGCGCTGCCTGCGCGCGGGCGGCAAGCACAACGATCTCGACCAGGTCGGCTACACCGCACGCCACCACACCTTCTTCGAAATGCTGGGCAACTGGTCGTTCGGCGACTACTTCAAGAAGGACGCGATCGCCTGGGCCTGGGAACTGCTGACCCAGGTCTGGAAGCTGCCGGCCGAACGCCTGTTGGTCACCGTCTACCAGACCGATGACGAAGCGTACGAGCTGTGGCGCGACATGGTCGGCGTACCGGAAGAGCGCATCGTGCGCATCGGCGACAACAAGGGCGCACCGTTTGCCTCGGACAACTTCTGGCAGATGGCCGACACCGGCCCGTGCGGCCCGTGCACCGAGATCTTCTACGACCACGGTGACCATATCGCCGGTGGCCCCCCGGGTTCCCCGGATGAAGACGGCGACCGCTTCATCGAAATCTGGAACCTGGTGTTCATGCAGTTCGACCGCCAGCCCGACGGCACCCTGGTGCCACTGCCGGCGCCGTGCGTGGATACCGGCATGGGCCTGGAGCGCCTGGCGGCGATCCTGCAGCACGTGCACACCAACTATGAGATCGACCTGTTCCAGGCGCTGATCCGCAAGGCCTCCGAGCTGACCGGCACCGCCGACCTGGAGAACAAGTCGCTGCGCGTGATTGCCGACCACATCCGCGCCTGCTCGTTCCTGATCGTCGACGGCGTGCTGCCGTCCAACGAAGGCCGGGGTTACGTGCTGCGCCGTATCATCCGCCGCGCCCTGCGCCACGGCTGGATGCTGGGCGTGCGCCAGCCGTTCTTCAGCAAGCTCGTGCCGACACTGGTCGAGCAGATGGGCGAGGCCTATCCGGAACTGCCGGCTGCGGTGGACACTGTCACCCGTGCGCTGCAGGCCGAGGAAGAGCGTTTCGCCGAAACCCTCGATGCCGGCATGAAGATCTTCGAAGACGTGGCCGGCAAGGCCAGCAATGGCGTGATCCCGGGCGTTGACGCCTTCCGCCTGTATGACACCTATGGCTTCCCGCTCGACCTGACCCAGGACATCGCCCGCGAGCGCGACCTGACCGTCGACATCGCCGGCTTCGATGCCGCGATGGAGCAGCAGCGCGAGACCGCGCGCGCGGCCGGCAAGTTCGGTGGCGGCGTGACCCTGCCAGCCGAGCTGGTGGCGACCCTCAGCCCGACCCAGTTCCTGGGCTATGACCGCCTGCAGGCCGACGGCCTGAGCGTGCTGGCCCTGCTCAAGGACGGTCGTCCGGTGCAGTCGGCCGATGCGGGTGACGCAGTCATCGTCATCACCAACCAGACCCCGTTCTACGCCGAGTCCGGCGGCCAGGTCGGCGACACCGGCGTGCTGACCGGCAACGGCGTTCGCCTGGTGGTGGAAGACACCCAGAAGTTCGCCGGCCAGTTCCATGGCCATGTCGGCACCCTGTCCGAAGGCGGCCTGAAGGTCGGCGACGTGCTGTCCGGCCAGGTCGATGGCGAGCGCCGTGGCGCCACCATCCTCAACCACTCGGCCACCCACCTGCTGCACGCCGCGCTGCGCGAAGTGCTGGGCACTCACGTGCAGCAGAAGGGCTCGCTGGTCGCGCCGGACCGCCTGCGCTTCGACTTCTCGCACTTCCAGCCGATCAGTGCCGACGAACTGGCGGTGATCGAGCGCAAGGTCAACCAGCAGGTGCGCGCCAACAACGCCGCCGAAGTGCACACCATGGGCATGCAGGAAGCGCTGGACTTCGGCGCGATGGCCTTGTTCGGCGAGAAGTACGGCGAGCACGTGCGCGTGCTGAAGATGGGTGACTACTCCACCGAGCTGTGCGGTGGTACCCACGTCAACCGTACCGGCGACATCGGCCTGTTCAAGATCACCTCCGAGGGTGGCGTCTCCGCGGGCGTGCGCCGCATCGAGGCCGTCACCGGCCAGGGCGCGCTGGACTACGTGGACGCCGAAGAGGCCCGCCTGGCCGAGGCCGCTGAGCTGCTCGGTGGCAGCGCTGCCGACGTGGTCGAGAAGATCCGTGCCCTCGGCCAGCGCCAGAAGCAGCTGGAGCGCGAACTGGAAGGCGTGAAGGCCAAGGTTGCTGCGGGTGCCACGGCCGACCTGTCCGGCCAGGCCGTCGAGGTTGCTGGCGTGAAGGTGCTGGCCGCCCGTCTGGAGGGCTTCGACGCCAAGGCCCTGCGTGACGCCATGGACCGCCTCAAGCAGCAGCTGGGCGACGCGGTGATCGTGCTGGCCGGCGCCCAGGACGGCAAGGCCGCCCTGGTCGCAGGCGTGAACGGCAGCGCAATGGGCAAGGTCAAGGCCGGGGAACTGTTGTCCCATATCGCCGGTCAGATCGGGGGCAAGGGCGGCGGACGCCCGGACCTCGCCCAGGGTGGTGGCGAGGACGGGCCCGCCCTTGCCACTGCGCTGGCTGCAGTCGTCGAATGGGTCAGCCCCCGCCTGTGATGAACCTGGCCGTCCCCCTCCTTGTAGGAGCGGGACGGCTGACGGTACCATTGCGAATCTTTTCCCTTTGTCGTGGTAGCGCTTCTTGACGGAGCGTCAAGCCGGTGGGGGATACCCTTCCACACGGTTCCATGGAGACTTACAAAAATGTTGATCCTGACTCGCCGCGTCGGCGAAACCCTGATGATCGGAGACTCGGTGAGCGTCACCGTGCTTGGCGTCAAGGGTAACCAGGTGCGTATCGGCATCACCGCGCCGAAGGACGTCGCTGTCCATCGCGAAGAGATCTATCAGCGCATCCAGCGTGGTGATGAAGCCGGTGGCACCGGTAGCGAAAATTCTGCCGAATAACGCTTTACCTTCGCACTCGATTAACGTTATGATTCACGCCCCGCTGAGGTGCAACGCACCAGACGCGGAGAAAACCCCGGAGTGATGCCCGAGTGGCCGAAGGGGCTCCCCTGCTAAGGGAGTATAGGGTCAAAAGCTCTATCGAGGGTTCGAATCCCTCTCACTCCGCCAGATACAAAGAAGCGCCTGCAGATCATCGATCTGCAGGCGTTTTTCTTTGCACGGATGCAGGGTCCCGGCGTGCCATCCAGCGATCATTGATCGCTGGATGGTGGCCGAATCAGGCTCTCCTCAGAGCTTTAGCGTCACACCCACCTGGAAGCCCCGCCCCGGCAGTGGCGCGATGTATTTCAGTGGCGAGTTGTGTGGACGCGCTTCCTCATTGAGCAGGTTGCTGCCGTTGACGAACACTTCCATGCCGGCGATGTAGCTGCTGCGCACCGGCAGTTCGCGGCTGACCTGCAGGTCAACCAGGTTGAACGCATCCAGCGGGATCTCCTCGCTGACGTTGCGGCCGAGGTACTCCTGCGTGTCGTAGTAGGTGCTCGACAGCTGCGCCTTCCAGCCTTCGCGCTGCCATTGCAGGTTGGCGCCGTAGCGGTTGGTCGGCATGTTCGGCAGGTACTCGCCATCGTTGTGGGCGCGCAGCGGATCGGGGTGGTCGGCCTTGTTCTTCACCAGATCGGCGAAGGCAGAGATGTTCAACGTGCCATAGCGGCCCAGGTCAAGTGCCTGCGATGCGTCGATCTCGAAACCCTTCACCGTGGTGTCGGTCTGCTTCCAGTACTTGAGCGGCAGACGGTTGGCGGTCTGCAGGCCGGAATGGCCGAGGTAGAGATAGTTCTCGTACTTCATCCGGTAAGCAGTGGCCGACAGTTCGAAGCCGCCGATGTGGAACAGGCCGGTCAGCTCCAGGTTCTTCGCGCGCTCCGGCTTGAGGTTCTGGTTGCCTTCTTCCTGGGTCATCACCGAATAGTGTGCGTTGCTGGCATACAGCTCGTTGATCTCCGGTGCGCGCTGCGAGGATGCGTAGCGCACCTTGGCGGCGAACAGAGGACCGAGCTCGACACGGGAGCCCACGCTGTAGCTGTTGAGCCGGTAGGAACGGTCCTGCAGCTTGGTATTGGCGGCGTTGCGTGCGGTCCTGAAGCGGCTGGGCTGCAGCTCGTGGTCGACGCGCTCGTGGCGCACACCTGCATCGAAGGTGGCCCAGCCGACGTCCAGTGCCTCTTTCAGGAACACCGCGTTGCTGCGGGTGTCGACGTCGGGCAGGTAGCGCAGTGAACCGCCGCCGGTGACCTGTCGCGACTGGTGGCTGAAGCCGAGCAGGCCGCTGAGCGGCCCGAGCCGCAGGTGACTGAGCAGCAGTTCGACCTGGCTGCTTTCGAAGTCGTAGTCATTGGCCCGGGTGCTGCCCAGGTGCTCTCCCGAAGTGTTGTCCAGCCTGGAAACTCGCAGCTCCGCGCGTTCGAACCACGGCAGCGGATCGCGCAACAGGGCTTCCAGTGCGTAGCGTTCCTGTTTGATCACCACGCCCACCGGCAGGCCATCGGCATCGGTGGAACCGAACGACAGATTCTGCATCGAGAAGCCCGGCACGCCGTACTCGCTGTCCTTGGCATCGATGCTGACACCCACGTAGCCACGGTCGAAAAACAGCGTCGAGCCGAAGGCCACCTGCGAGTTGCGTGCGTAGCTGTTGCCCAGCCGGTGATGGTAGTCGGGCGTGACATCGTTGTTGATCTGCTTCTGCACGTACGACGGTGTGCCGGGCACGTAGGCGGGGTTGACCGGATTGATGTAGGTGCGGCGCTGCCAGACCGAGGTCGGGTTGTTGATGTAGAACGAAAAGTCACCATCGGCCCAGTCCGGGTTCTCGGTCATGAACTGGTCGATGTACGGCTGCGAGGCCTTGTTGTAGATCTGCTGGACGCGCGCCTCTTTCTGGCAGCTGTCGGCCAGCGCCGAGTTGACGCCGCCGGTCGGCGGGAACAGGCGGGTGTTGCAGACGTCGGATTTGCTGTTGCCCGGGATGTCGTAGTGCGAGATGCGCTGGCGCGAGACCTGCAGGTTGGTCGAGAGGTTGCGCTGGTTGTTGAAGTTCATGCGGAAGCCCTGCGCGTCGGCGGCATTGAAGCCCTTGCGCAGGATCAGTTCCATCGACTGCTCCTTGTCTCCCATGCGGCGCGGGACCAGGCCCGAATCGATCTCCACGCTGCCGCCGATCGCATTGCCGCCATAGCGCACGGCGTCCGAGGACTTGTTGACGGTGACGCTGCGCACGAACAGTGGATCGAACGGAATGTTGATGTCGCCGCTGATCGCGTTCATGCCGAGGATGGACTGGCCATCCTGCAGGATCTGCACGCGGTTGCCGCTGAGGCTGCGGATGACGGGGGCGCCCGCGTTCGGCCCGAAGGCGCTGCTCTGCACGCCGGAGACATGTTCGAGCACGCTTCCGAGGGTACGGTTCTGCGCCTGTGGATTATCGACGGTGACCCGGCTGTCGATGCGCGAGAGCGGGGAGGCCTGGACCTGGAGGGTGGGAAGGGTAGGCGCGTCCGCAGCGTGGGCGGTGTGGACAGCGAGCAGGATGGCGGCAGCAAGCAGGTGGCGACGCATAGCAGGACTCGTGAAATAGGCGTGAAATGTTATAACGTCACAATCTGTACCGACAAGGACGTGATGAGGCCTTGCCGCCAGACCTGAATCGCGGGAGGCGCGAACGAGGTTGCCGCGCGTTCAGCGCCCTGCCTTGTGCGGGGCCCCGATGCTGTGCACGATCCGAAGCGCTGCGCCCCACAACGCGTCACGCAGCACCTTCTTCACTGGAACGGAGCAACGTATGAAGCTGTTGTCCGCCGTGTTGTTGTGTGCGTGTTCGCTGCCGGCCGGGTCGGCGCTGGCCGTGGAAGCGTCCCCGTCGCCGCTGCTGGGGCGCTGGTCGCTGGACACCGCGACCTCGGCACTACCCGAGGCGCAGCGTCCGAAGCAGGTGGTGCTGGAGTTCAAGGACGCCGGCGGTGGCCGCTGGAGCTCACACGTGGATATCGTCCTGCACGACGGCAAGACCATGAAGTCCGACGGCACGTTGGCGCTGGATGGCACGCCGGGTGCCCTGTCCGGCACCTACGGCGCGGACAAGGCAAACCTGAAACTGCCGGCCCCGAATACGCTGGTGATGCAGTTGGTGGATCACGGGACGCCCGCCTCCACCCGCATCTACACCGTGGCGGATGACCGGGCGACGATGACCGAGACCAAGGCGTTCTACGGCCACGACGGCACGCCGATCCTGCAGACCAATCTGTTCAAGCGCATGCCGTAGCGATGCTGCGTTCACCAGGCTCGCACAACGGGCGTGGTGAACGCAGCCGCCTTACACCGCGGCCGGATCGTGCTTGCCAGTGTCGATGCCGTACTTGTCGATCGCGTCCTGTATCCAGCACGCAGCACCATCACCATCGCGTTCCAGCGGATCATTGCGTTCAGGCGGCGCTCGATGGCCAGGTCACCGGGATAGGGCGGCTGGCGTTCGGGCGGGATGGTATTGACGTAGGCCGTCCATGCGCGGGTATGCAGGTCGCCGTGCTGTTGCGCGTCCAGATCGCTCAGCTGGTTGATCAGGTAGTGCGCGCGTGGCCGGCCACCGGCCTGCATCACCGCCTCCAGCGATTCACACCACTCCCGCGTTTCCAGCGGGTCGGTATCGAAGGGGATCAGGGCTTGGTTCATGACTGTCTCCAGAGGGCGCCGTTTGGACGTCTGCCTGAGCGACAACACCATCAGGGCGCACAGTACTGGAGCGGGGTCGCAACGGTAATGCCGTGACGCGAAGGGCGACCGTGGCGGCCACCGAGAAGACAAGCGTAGGCCTGGCCCCGCGGCTTCGATAGGCGGGCCCGGCTTGGGTCTCTGGCAAGCAAGGGTTGGTGCCGGGCGCCGCATCATGCGCGGATGCACTGCGTACCGCCGCTGATCAGGCCGGGTACAGTCCAGGCAGGAACATCGGGATGACCGCCACGCCGGCGCACAGCAGGCACCAGGCGACGATGGGCAGCCAGCGCGCCAGACGCTGGGCCGGTTCTGGTACGCGACCGCCGCCGATCCACAGCAGCAGCGTGAGCACGCCCAGTGCATAGGCGAGGGCGACGATCACCGGATGCACATGGATGACCCGGCTGGGCGGCCACATCTGCTGCTGGTAGGCGGTGGTGTGGGCGACCAGCAGCAGGAACAGCAGGCTGCTGAAGGTGTGGATGGCGGTGCGTGCGTTCATTGCTGGGCACTCCTTGTGCCGGCTGCCGGGACATTGCAGGGGCGGCATTCTAGCGGCTGCCTGCCGGTCGTTGAAACGCCACTGTCATCGATGGCAGTCACCCTGCTGGGCTTTCCAGCCTCGGGGTGGTTGGCCGGCCGTGAACAGCGTGAGGATCTGGGAGAAGAGCTACGAACTGCGGCGCCGGCTGCTGCGTGGCTTCTTCCTGCGTCGCGGTTCGGCCAGCGAAGATGCCGAAGACCTGGCGCAGGAGGTCTATCTGCGGCTGCTGCGCAGCACCGGCGAGGATGCCGACGCGGTCCAGAACCCGGAAGCCTACCTGTTCACCGTGGCGGCCAACCTGGCGCGCGAACATGCACGAGCGCGGTCGTCGCTACCGCCGCTCGAGGACGTCGATCTGCTGGCCGAAGTGCTGAAAAGCGAAGAAGACATCGAGGTCGAATTCGAGCGTGCGCAGCGCTGGAACGATATCCGCAGCACCATCGCGCGGTTGCCGGCGACCACGCGCCGGGTGATGGAGCTGCACTACCGCGACGGGCTGGACTGCCCGGGAATCAGCCAGCAGCTGCAGGTGTCGGTGCACATGGTGCGCAAGCATATCGGCAAGGGGCTGGAGGCCTGCAGGAAGGCACTGGGCGCCAGGGAGCTCACATGAATCGGTATCCATCACGCAGGCCTGACGACGCGATCGAACGTGAGGCGGCGCACTGGTTCCTGTGCAATCGCGAGGGAGGGCTGGACAAGGCCGGGCGTGTCGCGTTCCTCGACTGGATGAAGCGCTCGCCCGAGCATGTTCGCGCCTACATGCGCGCGCTCGCGTTGCACCGGCAGGTGGGCGAGGCGCTGCAATCGCCGTTGGCTGATGCGGCGCTGGTGCCACCGCAGCAGGTCGCCGCCAAGGTGGTGCCGCTGTTCGGTCGTGCGCACGCGCCGCCCCGCGCCGCGCTGCGTCGCGGTCGCGTGCGCTGGTGGACGGTCTCTGCCGCGGCCTGTGTTGCCCTGCTCGGCGTGGGCCTGGTTTCGCAGATGATGCCCACCCAGCAGCTCTACAGTGCCGGGCATGGTGAACTCCGCGACCTGGTGCTGCCCGACCAGACCCAGGTGCGGCTCAACGCGGACAGCCGACTGCGGGTACGCATGAGCTGGTTCAGTCGAAGGGTGGAGCTGCTGCAGGGGGAGGCCACGTTCGACATCGCCCGCGACCGCCGTCCGTTCGAGGTGGAAGTGAACGGCCTGGAGATCCGGGATATCGGCACTGTATTCGATGTATCGCGACGGCTGCAGAGCACCCGCATCGGCGTGGTCTCCGGCGAGGTCGAGGTCTGGAGCCAGGGCGCGGGTGCCCGCCGCCTGGCCCAGCTGGAGCAGGGCCGGGTGGTGCAGGTCGATGCGCGAAGCCATGCCGTCGAGTCAGTGGACATGCCGCTGTCGATGCTGCTGGACTGGCAGCAGCGCAAAGTGTCCTTCCTCGATGAGCGGCTGGACGAGGTAGCAGCTGCCTTCAACCGGCACAACCGGGTGCAGGTGCGCGTGCTGGACGAAGGCGCAGCATCGGCACGGTTGTCCGGCAGCCTTGATGCGCATCGCATCGGTGCGCTGCAGGCCTTCCTCGAACGCGACCCACGCTTCGTGGTGAGGCGCGAAGGCGACACAGTGCGGGTCGGCAGTCGCTGAGGCCCGCGCGGTGGTGGGCTGTCAGAAAAAATTCATCGAATCCGCGTTCTCCACTTCGGTGGATGCGGGCTCTTACTTGGGAGAAGCCGCTGCCGAGCCACGCAGCGGCGCCTGCTGCCTTCTCTCTTCCAAGGACCCGTGATGCGCAACACGCTCTACCTGTCGATCATCCTCGCCCTGTCTCCCTGCAGCGTGCCAATGGCGGCCGCGGCCGCTGCCGATGGCCTTGAAGCCCGCGTGTCGGCGCCGATCGCGGCGCAACCGCTGGCCCGTGCACTTGAGCAGTTGTCGCGCAGTTCCGGCGTGCAGTTCCTGTACTCGGGTAGCGGTGAAGCGCACATGGCCGGGGCTGTGCCACGTGGCGCCACCGTCAAGCAGGCGTTGGACGCACTGCTGGCGGGTACCGGCCTGGGCTACACCGTGGTGGATGGCAATGTCATCGCCATCGACCCGGCCCCCGTGCACGACGCGCCCAAGCCAGCCGTACCGAAGCCGCGCGAAGCCGAGGCGATGGTCACGCCGACGCTGGGCACGGTGAAGGTGATTGCCGCGCATGAGGTGATCGACCAGAAGAAGACCTCGCCGGTGATCAAGGATTCGGTGGTCTACGACGAGATGGACAGCTACGGCGACGAGACCCTGGCCGAGAGCCTGATGGCCGCTCCAGGCCTGAGTGCGGTGGAGGATGCTGGTGAGCCACGTTACGTGACGGTACGCGGCGTGCAGGCCAACCTCAACTACACCACCATCGATGGCATCGCGATTGCCAGCGTGGGTGGCAGTGGCTCCGGGGAGCGCATGAACAACCTGCAGCTGATTCCCAGCGACATCGGCACCCGTACCGACATCTACAAGAGCTTCAGCGCGGAGCAGGCACCGGATGCGATCGGCGGTGTGATCGACATCATCAGCCGCAGTGCTTTCGACCGGTCGGGCAGGTACGTGTTTGCCGACGTGGCAGGCATCTATTCCACAGCCGAGACCAACGTCGAGCGCAGCGCTGGCGGCAACCACGAGACCCTGGGCCATTTCGGCAAGAGCGCCAAGATGGTGTTCTCCGACCAGTTCGGCGCCGACCAGGAGTTCGGCATCGTTGCGGTGGCACGCTATGAGCAGCGTTCACGCAACAGCGTCAAGCGCTGGGTGGAGTCGAACTACTACTACAACGACGCTGGAAAATACCTCACCGACGGCACCACGGGTCCGGACGAGGCCAAGGGCTGGAACGGCCTGCGTGCGCCTGGCAACTTCAGCACCGGCACCTATACCAACTTCATCACCAACTTCGGTGGCTCCGCCAAGCTTGAGTGGAAGCCCTCGGATGATCCGTTCTACGCATCGCTGCTGCTGTACTCGTACCGGTTCTACGAGAACTCGACGATGAACAAGACGGATCTGTATGGAAACGCCAAGTTTCCGATCCGCAACCAGACCGAGGACAGCGGCACCACGCAGATCAACAGCATCTACATCAAGAACCGCCACGACCGCTGGGACCGCAGCAACCGTGGCGCCATCGCCAGCTTCAACTGGGACATCGGCGACCGTTCGCGCCTGACCCTGCGCGGTGGCCACACCGAAGAGACCTTCCATAACAGCCAGGTCTACTGGGGAGTGCGCGCCTACCCGAGCAATCTGTTCGTCGACTACGAAAACGACAGCCACGGTTTCCCAAATGCGGTGGCGGTTTCCGATTCCAGCCTGCTGACCAGCTCCGCGTTCAAGCTCAATCCGGCGCAGGCCTATGTCTCCCCACGCGATGCCAAGGAGAGCATCGACAACCTGCGCGCGGACTTCAGCTACAACATCGACGCCGATGCGCGTGGCTTCGGCCTGGCCACCGGTGCCGAGTACCGCCACCTGAAGATCTGGCAGGACATCGACTTCGACTACTTCAGGAGCAGCGCCACGCTCAACGACTACCTTTACCCGGGGTCGACGCTGCTGGGCAGCGTGCCGGGCTTCCCGCTGATCGATAACCGCAAGTGGACCGAGGAACTGCTGCCGAAACTGGGCAACAACAATGCGGCGTATCCGAATGCCAACTTCACCAGCGACTACAAGTACGTGGAGGACATCACCAATGCCTATGTGTCCGCTCACTATGCCTGGGACCGGCTGCTGCTGATCGGCGGCCTGCGTTACGACCACACCCGCTTCGATGCCTACAGCCCGTTCAGCGATGATGGAGGCACCACGTACACCTCCGCCTTCCGCAACACGAGCGGTGGCTACAACAACCTGCTGCCGTCTTTGAATGCGACGTTCAAGCTGAGCGAGGAGCAGCGCCTGCGCTTTTCCGCCAGTCGCACGCTGGGCCGGCCGACGCCGAGCAACATCGCCCAGGCCACCAGCACCAGCTGTGGCGATGACGAGGAGGGCAGGGGCTTCTGCAGCATCAAGCAGGGCAACGCCAACCTGCAGCCGCGTCGTTCAACCAACATCGACCTGGCGTGGGACCTGTACTTCAACGGCAACAATGGCCTGGTCTCGGTGGCGCTGTTCGACAAGGTGATCAAGGACGATATCTACACCCTGACCACGTTCGAGAACGTGGGGGACACCCGCTACCGGGTCACCCAGCCGATGAACACCGACGAGTCGAAGCTGCGTGGCGTCGAGTTCGCGGTGGCCAATCGCAATCTGCAGTGGGGCCGCCAGCGCTTCGACATGTACTTCAATGCAACCCGGCTGGAAGGCCAGACCAACTACCGCATCAGCGACGGCACCGAGCGTCGCCTGGATCGCCTGCTGTACCAGCCGGACTGGTCGCTCAATGGTTCGGTGATCTGGCGCATGCCATGGAGGAGCGCCCAGCTGCGCCTGTCCGGAACCTACCGCAGCCGGATGCTGGTCGACTTCGGTGACACCGAATGGCTGGATTCGTACTACGACCCATACCTGACGTTCAACATGGCTTTCAGCCACAAGGTCGGCAAGCACGTGACGCTGAAGTACGAGGCCAAGAACCTGTTCAACACCCAGCCAACCTACAGCACCGGTCCGAACGGGCGTTTCCGAACCGAGATCGACGACTACGGCCGCTTCTTCTACTTCCACATCATCTACAACTGAGGGCACAGCCGTGGATACGATCAATCGCAGGCGATTCCTGGCGCTGGCCGGCCTGTCCGCTGCCGGTGCCTGGATGGGCACGGCACATGCGCTGGCCGCGCGGGCCGATGCCACCGCGCTGAACCCGCGCAACCTGCTGGCCAAGCCGCGCTTTGCCAGCACACCTTTCACCCTGGGCGTGGCCTCGGGGGATCCCTCGGCCGATGGCATGGTGCTGTGGACGCGCCTGGCGACCGAGCCGCTGGTGTTCGGCAGTGGCATGCCGGCCCGGCCGATGCTGGTCGATTGGCAGCTGGCCGCGGACGAAGGCATGCGCAAGGTAGTGCGCCAGGGTTCGGCGATGGCGCATCCCGAACTCGGTCACGCCGTGCACGTGGAGCTGGACGGGTTGGCGCCCGGAAGGCCCTACTGGTACCGCTTCACCGTGGGTGGCCATGCCAGTGCGGTCGGTTGCACCCGCACGCTGCCGGCAGCCACGGCAGCGGTGGATCGCGTGCGCTTTGCGGTGGCAGGTTGCCAGCACTACGAAGAAGGCCACTACACCGCGTGGCGGCGCATCGCCGAGGAACCGCTCGACTTCGTCTTCCACTACGGCGATTACATCTACGAAGGCGAAAGCCAGCCGGGCCTGCGGAAGATGAACGGCCAGTCGTTCACCAACCTGCGCAACCACGTCGGCCCGCAGATCTATACGCTGGATGATTACCGCCGCCGCTACGCCCAGTACAAGAGCGATGCCGACCTGCAGGCCGCTCATGCATCGGCTCCCTGGTTCGTCACCTTTGACGACCATGAAGTGGACAACAACTGGGCCGGCGCCGAAGACCAGGACGATACGCCCAGCGAAGTGTTCCTGCTGCGGCGCGCGCAGGCGTTCCAGGCCTACTACGAGAACATGCCGCTGCGCCGTTCGGCGTTCCCGCGCGACGGCCACTTGCAGATGTACCGGCGCGCACGCTACGGCACGCTGATGGACCTGCACCTGCTCGACACCCGCCAGTACCGCAGCAAGCAGGTGAACATGACGCTGCGCGAGGAGGTGGAATCGCCGGAGCGCAGCATTGTGGGGGCGAAGCAGGAGCGCTGGCTGTTCGATGGCCTGTCCGATGCCGCGCCGCGCTGGCATACCATCGCCCACCAAGTGGCGCTGGGCAACTACATGCGCGAGAAGGACGGGGTAGTGCAGTCGTCCGATGACCAGTGGTCGGGCTACCTGGACAGCCGCCGGCGCCTGCTCGAGCACATCCAGAAGGTGGGCTTCGGCAACGTGGTGACCGCCTGTGGCGACGCGCATCGCCACTATGCCAGCGATCTGGTGCAGGACCACCGTGACTCGGGCGTGATCTCCAGCGAGTTCCTCGCCACGTCGATCACCTCCGGGGCCGATGGCCAGGGCGTGGACGCGTATGCCAGGAACCAGCTTGCACACAGCCCCTATCTGAAGGCGACCACCGACAAGCGTGGCTATGTGCTGTGTGATGTCACCCGTGATGCGTGGATCGGCGACATGAAGACGCTGGATACTGTGATGCAGCCGAATGGCGTGCTGCAGAGCTGGAAACGCTATGCGGTGGAGCACGGCCGGCCGGGGCTGCAGGAGGCCTGAATCTGCCGATCTGCCGCGTAGAGCCGAGCCCATGCTCGGCTGCTTTGTCGGGGCAATGCGACCAGGGCGAGAAGCAGCCGAGCGTGGGCTCGGCTCTACAGAGGGCTCCTCAATCGTGCTCGAACCGCAAGGGCTCGCTGCCCATTGCCGGATCACTGGTGCCAGGGCGCCCATCCTCGGCGCGGCCGGCCAGTCGCAGTGCACTGTCGCCCGCACCGATGCGCAGGTCGTACCACCCTGCGGTGGGCGCCGCGTCCCATGCCACCGTGGCCTCAGCATGCGCCGGCAGCGCCAGCGCCTGCTCAGGCATGTGCCCGGCATAGGCACCGGCCTGCACCCGCACATTCTGTGCGCTGTTGTGCAGATTGCGCAGGTGCAGCCGCAGCTGGCCGTCCGCGCGCTCGATTGAAGCCTGCACGGCAGGAGCCTTGAACGCACCCTGGAAGTGGCGGTGGAAACCGTTCGGACCAAGCAGCCAAAGGTCATAGCGGCCCTGGGCGTCCAACGGCCAGCGCTCGCGCAGCGGCGTACCTGGCAGCAGCGTGTAGCGGCGTGGTACCGCATCCAGCCGCAGCCGATCGTAGACATGCAGCACTGCCGCCGCGCCTTCGCAGGACAGCGTCAGATCCACACCCAAGGCATCGACTGCGGCAATCGATGCCTGCGGTCGATAGGGTAGGGCGCGCGCGGGACGTACACCGCTTTCCTGTTTCGCTGGCTTCAGCCCCTCCGGCAGCGTGGGCACGGTGCGCCCCGGCAAGGCAGCAGCGCGTGCGGCAACCGCACTCACGTCGGGCAGGCCGCGGACGAACGGGCGGGTATCGCGCTGGGCAAAGTCGAACGCATTGCTGAGGTCGCCGCAGACCGCGCGGCGCCACGGCGAGATGTCCGGTGCGGCCACGCCAAAGCGGCGCTCGATCAGCCGTATGACCGAGGTGTGGTCGTACACCTGCGAATCGACCCAGCCACCGCGACTCCACGGTGAGATCACGTACAGCGGCACGCGCGGTCCCAGACCGTACGGGCGCCCGCGCAGTTCGGCGAGATCGTACTTCTCGTCACCCGGTGCCGGGTGGCGGTGGTACTCGCCTTCGGTGCTGACCGAGGACACACCCGCCCAGCCACCGTCCACCGGCGAAGGCGGGGCAGGTGGCGGCATGTGGTCGAAGAAGCCATCGTTCTCGTCGAACATCAGCAGCAGGGCAGTGCGGCTCCATACCTGCGGATCGGCGGTCAGCGCATCCAGTACGCGCGCGGTATAGCCCGCGCCCTGGGCGGGACTGGAAGGACCAGGATGCTCGCTGCCTGCCGCGTCGGCGATGATGAAGCTGACCTGCGGCAGGCGCCCGTCAATGACGTCCTGGCGCAGCTGCGCCAGGCCGCGCGTGCTGACCCCGCGCGCGCGAAGCTGCGGGTCATGCCCCGGCGCCGCGCGGTGGGCCTGGCGGAAGGCCTCGAAGCCCGCCAGCGGGTTGTCGGTGAAGTTGTCGGCCATGTCCTGGTAGATCTGCCAGGACACGCCGGCCCTCTGCAGGCGCTCGACATAGCTGGTCCAGCGGTACGACGCCGGGTACCCGCCCTGTTCGGGAAAGTTGTCGTGCGAATTGGCGATCACCGGGCCGCCGGCACGCGCATGCCCATCGTTGTGGCCGGTCCACAGGAACACCCGGTTCGGGTTGGTGCCGGCCTGCATTGCGCAGTGGTAGGCATCGCAGATCGTGAAGGCATCGGCCAGGGCGAACTGGAACGGCAGGTCGCTGCGCTGGAAGTAGCCCATCGAGTGGTTCTGCTTGGCCTTCGGCCATTGCCCCATGCGACCTTGGTCCCAGGCGCGCTGCGCATCGGGCCAGGTATGCGGCGTGCCTTCCACGCGCATGTAGCCGAAGTGCGCGGCGGTATCCAGCGGGAACGGCGCGATCGCGCGCTCGCCGCTGGCATCGGGCTGCAGCCACAGGCTGCGGACGCGGCCACCTGCTTGCAGCGCGGCGGCCGGGGCGACGAACCGATCACCGAAGCCACGTACGCCCGGCAGCGTGCCGAAGTAGTGGTCGAACGAGCGGTTCTCCTGCATGAACACCACGATGTGCTGCAGGTCTTCCAGGCTGCGCGTCTGCGCGGCGGGGGCGATCGCGGCGGCCCGGGCGATGCTGGGCAGCAGTGGAGAGAGGCCGGCGGCAACGCCGGCCTGCAACAACCGGCGTCGGCCGATATCGGTCACAAGCTCACTCACAGGTCTACGCGGAAAGAGATGCCGACGGTGCGCGGAGCGCCGATGAAGGCGTTGTCGCGCCCGTCCACCCCTGCAAGATACCGTTTATTGGTGAGGTTGCTCACCACCAGGTTGGCGCCCATGCCCTTCAGGCGCGGCGACAGGCCCTGCAGGTCGAAGCCGATGTTGGCGTTGAGCACGGTCGCCGACGGCAGCTTGTTGACGTTGGCGGCGTCGAGATAGCGCGTGCCCAGGTAACGGCCGGACAGGCCGAAGTTCCAGTTCTCACCCTGCCAGTCCGCCGACAGGACGAGGGTCTGTTCGGGCTGGCCGATCACCTTGGCGCCATCGACGATGCCCAGCTGGGTATCGCGCGCGGCATCGCCGCTGCCGAGGTACTTGGAGCGGTTGTAGGTATAGGCGGCGTTGAGGCGCCAGCCGTTGTCCCAGCCGTAGCCGAACGCGGCTTCCAGCCCGTTGCTCTCCACGCCGCCGAAGTTCTCGTAGACGCCGTCGGTCTCGCCGAGATAGTCGATGCCGCTGACGAAACCTGCCGGCAGGTAGACGATGCGATTGTCGAACTTGATGTTGTACAGGGTCACCGAGGCGGTCAGCGGCCAGCGGCTGATGCGCATGCCCACTTCAATGTTGTCGGCGGTCTCCGGCTCGACGTTGCGGAAGCGCTGCGGGTCGGTCTCGCCGAGCACGCCGGAAGGAATCGCGGCGAAGTTCTGCGAGAAGCCGGCGAACAGCTCCATGCCTTCCACGCCCGGTGCCCAGGTCAAGCCGGTGGACAGCAGCGGGTCGGACCTGGAATCGGATTTGACGTGTTCGCTGGCACCGATCACGCGGCGGCGCGACTGGTCGACGAAGAACTGCTTCACGCCCAGGCGTGCGCTGAACGGCCCGAAGCGCGCCACGTCCTCGACGTAGTACATCTGCTCGTCAACCTTGTACTTGTCCTCGAACTGTACCCAGTACGGCTGGTGGTCGAAGGCGATGTCCTGGCCGACGTTGAGCAGGCGATGCCAGTCGCGGCGCGCCGAACGGTCCAGCTTCTCCACCCACAGACCGCCACGGATCGTGTTGTCGACCGTGCCGAAGGTCTGCCGCCACTCGACGTCGGCGGTCACGCCCATGCGGTCGTTGTCGTAGTGCGTGTGGCGATACGACTGCGCGCCCAGCACGTTGCCGGCGTAGCAGTTCGGATCGTATTCGGCGGTGAAGCCCAGCCGCGGCGTGCAGTAGGCCAGGCGCTGCGCGGCGCTGCCGTCGGGATTGACGAAGAAGATCTGGCCACGGTTGCTGCCGCCGTACACGGTTTTTCCACCGATGTACTCCGACTCGGGGCGGCCCGCACCGTCATCGCTGACCTGCGCCAGATAGGGAGGCAGCCAGTCGCCACGACCTTGCATGCGGTGCCCGTAGGCGGCCACCGACGCTTTGAAACCATTGCCGCCGTCAAAGGCTGCGCGCAGGTAGCCGAAGGTGTTCTCGCGCAGGGCACGCGAACCGGAGCGATAGTTCTGGTCCAGGTACGGGATGCCGGTGAGGGTGCCGACCAGGTTGTCGCGATCCGGATTGGTCGCGAAGCCCTTCGGTGAGACGCTGGTGTATTCCGGCTCGTCGGCATCGTTGTAGGACAGGTAGCCGGTCAGGGTCCAGCGATCCAGTTCGGTGATGAACTTGCCGGCGATGTGGTCGTTGCTGGCGTGGCCGGTGCCGTCGATCCAGTCGTGCACCTTCGACGAGGAGGCACTGACCCAGGCGCGGGTGTGGCCGCCGAGCAGGCCGGTGTCGTAGCGCACGTAGTACTTGCGAGCCTCGTTGTCACCGGCACCGACCACGAAGCGCAGGCGGCTGTCCTGCAGCGGATCGCTGGTGAGGAAGTTGAGCGTGCCGCCCAGCGCCTCGTTCGAGCGCGAGGAGATATCGGCAGTGCCCTGGCTGACTTCCACCGTTTCCAGGTCGAGGGTGTCGATGTAGCGGTTGGCCAGCGAGCCGCCGCCGTAACCCGAACCGCCGTTGGGCAGGCCGTCGATGGTAGTGCCGATCTGCTGTGTGTCGCGGTTGGTGACAAAGCCACGCATGCTGATCTGCGTGCCCCACACCGATGAGCCGGTGGCATCGGCTTCGCTGACCACCACGCCGGGCACCTCGTTGAGTGCATCGTTGACGCTGCTCATCACGGTCTGCCGGTTCAGCGTTTCCGCGCGTACCGAAGTCTTGGCGTAGCTGGTGGCCTGACCGATCACCTGCACCTGGTCGAGGGTGCGGGCCTCACTGCTGCGCGCTTCAGCGGCATCGCCCTGCGGTGCTTCGGCCAGGGCGTTCAGTGCGGGGGCGATCAGCAGGGCGAGCAGCGAGACACGGGGAAAGCGCGCAGACGTTCGCATCGAAACCGGACCTTCAGAGGGAGGAAACCCCGGAGTGTCGGCAGCGCCAATGACATCGGCATGACGTGGCGATGCAGGAATCGTGTTGTGCGACGGCCGGCTCCTGCTGCCTGTATCAGTACCGCGCGTCCTTGGGTTTCGGGTCGCGCGGCCAGTCCTTGCTCTTGTTGGCGAAGTCCGGCCGCGGCTGGTTGATGAAGTAGCTGGCGATGTCCACCGCATCCTGGTCGGGCATCACCTGCTGCCCCAGTGGGGGCTTGCGGGTCACCGCCGGCGGCATGTTGTGCTTGACGAAGCCGGCGGCCTTGTACAGGCGCGCCATGCCGGCGCCGATGTTGAAACTGTGGTCGCCCCACAGCGGCGGGAAGGCTATGTCACCGCTGGCGTCGCGCCGTCCTTCGCCGTTGTCGCCATGGCACGCGGCGCACTGCACGGCGTACAGTGCCTGGCCACGGATCGGGTCCGGGGCCAGCGTGCTGTCGATGGGCCCCTCACTGGGGGCGGACACCTTTGCACCCTCTGGCACAGGACTGCTCAACCACGCCATGTAATCGAGCATCGCGCGCATCTGCGGCGAGTCCTTCGGCAGAGGCTTGCCGTTCATCGAACGCTGCAGGCATCCGTTGATGCGCTCGGTCAGCCCGATCACCTTGCCCGGGCGCGGCATGTAACGCGGATAGGCGCCGCCGCCGGTGTTGAAGTAGTGATTGCCGAAAGGCCGCTTGCCTTCGGCCATGTGGCACGAATTGCAGTTCAGATCGTTGCCGACATTGTCCGGCAGCAGCCGTGCAGTCTCGTTGAGGAGGCGGCGGCCGAGCATCACCGATTCGGCATTGCCGAAACCGGCGATCTCCTCGGCACTCGGCGCATGGTAGTGGCCGACCACTTTGCCTTGCGCATCGAGGATATCGATCGTGCTGGCCACCGCGGCATCCAGGTCCGGGTACAGATGACGGTAGGCGAGGGTACCGGCGCCGGTCAGCACCATGAGGGTGATCGCACTGCCGATCAGCAGGCGCAGACGCGTGCGCGAACGCTTCATTGTGCGGCCTCCTGCGGAACGTAGTGCACCGGCTTGTCGCGCACCACCCGACGCATGCGCGCCACGTCGACCTCGCTCACTGCGCTGGCCTGATTGCCCCAGCTGCTGCGGATGAAGGTCAGGATCTGTGCCAGCTGCGCGTTCGGCAGCTGCTCGAAGCCTGGCATGCTGAAGGCCATGCGGTCGTGCCGGGTATGTGGCGTGCGGCCGCCGATCAGGGTCACCTGCACCAGCGAGCTGGGGTCATCGGCGAACACGATCGAGTTGCCCGCCAGCGCCGGATAGACGCGGGCCATGCCGCGGCCGTCGGCGCGGTGGCAGGCCTGGCAGTGCTCGGCATAGGCCAGCGAACCGGCCACACGATAGTCGCCGCTGCGCAGTGCGGCGGTGGTGGTGTCGGTACCGGGGGACCACTGCGAACTGCGGCCCTCACGCGCCGGCAGCTGTTTCAGGTAGCGGGCCATGGCCAGCAGGTCGGCGTCGGACAGGTACTGCGTGCTGTGCTCGACCACGTCGGCCATGCCACCGAAGGCCGACGATCGATCAGTGCGCCCGGTGCGCAGGAAGTCCACGATCTCACCCTCGCGCCAGCTGGCCAGACCGGTCGATTCGCTGCGCAGGTTCTTCGCGTACCAGCCTTCCAGCACCGAACCGGACAGGAACTGGCGGCTGCCATCATCGGCCATCGCCTTTTCCTGGAACGCCAGCCCGCGTGGCGTGTGGCAGGCACCGCAATGCGCCAGGCCTTCCACCAGTTCGGCACCACGCTGCTGGCCGGCGTCCAGCGACGGATCCGGGCTGAAGCTGCGTGGGCGTGCGAACAGCAGTTGCCACCATGCCAGAGGCCAGCGCATGTTGGCGGGCCATGGAATCGTGCTGTCGGCGTTGTCCTGCTTCACCGGCTGCACCGAGCCCATGAAATAGGCGTACAGCGCCTTGATCTCGGCGTCGCGGGCAATCACGTACGAGGCGTACGGCATTGCCGGATACAACGGCTGGCCATCGTGACGGATGCCGCGACGTACCGCGCGTTCAAAGTCGGCGTAGTCGTAGGCGCCGATGCCGGTTTCCGGATCGGGGGTGATGTTGGTCGAGTAGATCGTCCCCATCGGCGTCTGCATGCCGAGGCCACCGGCGAACGGCTTGCCGCCCGGCGCGGTGTGGCAGGCCGCACAGTCGGCGGCGCGCGACAGGTACTGCCCCTGTGCGATCAGCGCCGGGTCGTGGATGTCGACCTGCGCGGCCTGCCGAGGTGCGAACCAGTAGGGCGTGCTGCGGGCGATGCCATAGGCGGCGGCCAGCGTGGTGGCCAGGGCAATGGCGAGCTTGAACGAGGTGCGCATGGGGGCACTGTGGGCAAGCATGCCGGCGTATTCATTGATCCGGATCAATGCCGAGGTCGATCGCGCCATTGTGACAACCTGAATCGATCCCGCATTGTCATCAAGCCGTCATCCACGCGCGATAGATGGCCTACGCCCGCGTCGTTAACCTGCCACGCTGTCGCATCCTTTCCCGATTGCCCATGAAGCGCCTGCTGCTGTTGCTGCTGGCGTGCGCCGGCCTGTGGCTGGCTGCATGCTCATCCTCGATCAACGCCTCGTCTACCTCGCTTGCCGACCGGCTGATCGCGCCAGGCGGCGTGTCGACCCTGCTCGATCGCCCGCGCATCGCCGCGGCCATTGCCGGGCTGCCCAACCGCCATGGCTTCGCAGCGGGTCGCGATGGCGTGCCGATCTTCTGGCGCGTGTTCGACCCCGGCGACTACGGCGCGCGGTACCACTACCTTCCGCAGCGTCATGAGAACGGCCAGCCTCTTGATACCGGCCTGAGTCTGGCCGTGCCACAGCCGTTCCGCGCGCAGGCGCCACGCGGCACCGTGGTGCTGCTGCATGGGGGGATGATGAATGGTGATTCGATGCTGCCATGGTCGCTGCAGCTGGCCGAGTCCGGCTACCGCGTGGTCACGCTCGATCTGCGCAACCATGGCCAGTCCGGTGCAGGTCCGTCCGGCTATGGCACCTATGAATCGGATGACGTCGTCGATGTCATCGGCGAGCTGCGCGCGCGCGGCGAAGTGACCGGCCCGCTGTACCTGTTCGGTGTGTCCTATGGTGCGGCCACGGCGGTGTTCACCGCCGACAAGCTGGGTGACCAGGTGGCCGGCGTGGTGGCGATGGAATCGTTCGCCAATGCCGGTGCGGCGATCCGCACGATGATCCCGCACCTGATGGGACTGCAGCCGGAGGGCCTGAAGGCGCAGGCGGTGGCGTCGTACGCACGCTGGCGCTATGGGGGCCAGGACATCAACCAGGTGATCGCCGCCGCCAGCCGCCGTATCGATGTCGATCTCGACCGCGTCGACGTCGCGCGTGCGCTGGCCGATACCCGCACCTGCGTGCTGCTGCTGCACGGTCAGGGTGACCAGCACATTCCGGTCAGCCAGGGCCGGCAGCTTGCGCAGGCCAACCCGCGCGCGCACTACATCGAAATGCGTGGAGAGGACCACATCACCCTGCCGCTGCGCCTGGACCTGCTGGCCGGCGTGGTGGATGACTGGATGGCGCGCGACGAGCACCACCCGCAGAGCGCGTGCCCAGCCCCACAGCTGCCGGCCCAGGCCGAATGGCTGGCACACGGCTGAAAAAAGGGGACGGAGGGGATTAAGTCGTTTGCAGCACACTCGGGGCAGATGTGACTTAATCCCCTCCGTCCCCTTTTTCTGTCAGGTCACGCGCCGTGCCAGTGAGCGGGCGGAGGCGGCTACGCCCAGCAGCAGTAGGGCGACGCACAGGAAGGCAAAGCCGAGGCTGGTGGCATGTGCCACTGCGCCGATCGCCGCCGGACCAGCGAGGATGCCGGCGTAACCCAATGTGGTCACGGCAGTGATGGCGATGCTCTCCGGCATCACCCGCTGCTGGCCTGCCATCGAGAACAGCGCCGGCACGATGTTGGCGCAGCCCAGCCCGACCAGCACGTAGCCGGCCAGCGCCACCGGAAACGAGGGCACAAGCGTGGCCAGGGTGAAGCCTGCCGCGGCCGTGATACCGCCGAAGACCAGGGTGCGGGTGCGGCCGAGGTGCTCGACGATGCCGTCACCGAACAGGCGCATTGCCGTCATCGCCAGGGTGAACAACGCGAAGCCGGCCCCGGCCTGGTCACGCGGCACCTGCCGCACTTCGGCCAGGAACACGGCGCTCCAGTCCAGCATCGAGCCCTCGGCGAGGAACACCACGAAGGCCAGTACGCCGATGAACAGCACCACGCCATGCGGCAGTGCCAGCAGCGGGCCTTCGTGCAGGATCCGTTGCGGACGCCAATGCGGCGCCGACAGCATCGCAACCAGCAGAAGTGCCCCCACCGAAACCAGCGCGGCCAGCCACAGCGGCGTGCCGAGGATCAGCAGCCCGGTCATGCAGCCAGCACCGACAAATCCACCGATGCTGTAGAAGGCGTGGAAGCCGGACATCATCGCGCGCCCGGCATCGCGCTCGACCGCCACCGCCTGCATGTTCATCGCACAATCCAGTGCACCGACGCCGGCACCGAACACGAACAGCGCCGCGCCCAGCCACACCGGCGAGGGCGCAAGCACCAGCAAGGGCAGGGCGCACAGCATCATCGCGCAGGTGATCACCATCACCCGGCGGCAACCCAACCGCCCGGTCAGTGCACCTGCCAGCGGCATCGCCAGCAGCGAGCCGAGCCCGAGGCACAGCAGCACGGCGCCGAGGCTGGCGTCGGACAGCCCGGCCTTGGCCTTGGCATAGGGCACCATCGGCGCCCACGCGGCGGTGGCGAATCCGGGAATGAAGAAGGCGGCACGGGTAGCGTGCTGTTGGGCACGTGGGGATGAAGGGGTCATGCGAGGGCGGTTCCGGATAAACGCTGCCATGAAAGCGTTTCCAGTCGTATCGGGCAAGGGGCATTCGGGTCACCGAAGGCCGAATACGATTGCGGGCCGTCCATCAGGCGCCGCGGGCCCGGCGATGCCTTTCCGCATCGCCGGGCCACGTCTTCAGGACAGGGCGTGTTTACAGCGGCAGATCGAACACCAGCACTTCGGCATCGTTGCCGTTTTCCAGGGTCAGCTGGGCTTCGTCGCTGACCTGCAGCGCGTCACCGGCTTCGAGGGTGATGCCGTTGACCTGCAGCTGCCCACGTGCCACCTGCACATAGGCGCCACGGCCGTTGCCGAGCGCATGGTGCAGCTTCTGGCCGCCATCGAGGATGGTGGCGAAGATGCGGGCATCCTGATGGATGCGCAGCGAACCGTCGGCACCGTCGGGGGAGGCGATCAGGCGCAGCTGGCCGCGCTTGGTCTCCGGTGCGAAGTGGGTTTCTTCGTAGGACGGAGTGATGTTCTCGGTATCCGGGAAGATCCAGATCTGCAGGAAATGCACGGTCTCGTCGGCCGAATGGTTGAACTCGCTGTGGGTAACGCCGCTGCCGGCGCTCATGCGCTGCACGTCGCCGTAGCGCAGCACCGAACCGGTGCCCATCGAGTCCTTGTGTTCCAGCGCACCGCCCAGCACGTAGGAGATGATCTCCATGTTGCTGTGGCCGTGGGTGCCGAAGCCCTGGCCGCCAATCACCTTGTCTTCGTTGATCACCCGCAGCGGGCCGAAGCTGACGTACCGGGGGTCGTAGTAGTTGGCGAAGGAGAAGGTATGGCGCGAGGACAGCCAGCCATGCTCGGCCAGGCCACGGGTAGCGCTCTTGCGGATCTGCAGCATGATGGAATCTCCTTGTTCGATGGTTTCGATGGGGCGGGGTGGGCGGGTATCCGCCGTGTTTCCCCGTTGGAGAGAAGTATCCGCTTGCGTCCGGGGTTTGAAAAACGGATAGTTTTGAAAGCCATCATCGAAAAATTCGAATGCTCAAGCTCAGCCTCGATGCCCTGCAGATCCTGGATGCCATCGACCGCCGTGGCTCCTTTGCCGGCGCCGGCAAGGCCCTGCACAAGGTGCCCTCGACCATCTCCTACACCGTGGCCAAGCTGGAGGAGGACCTGGGTGTGCAGCTGTTCGACCGGGTCGGCCCACGTGCAGAGCTGACCGAGGCCGGGCGCGCGCTGCTGGACGAAGGCCGGCATCTGCTGCGCGCGGCCCGCGAGCTGGAGCTGCGGGTGCGCCGGGTGGCGTCGGGTTGGGAGACCGAACTGACCCTGGCGGTGGATTCGGTGTTCCCGACCTGGCTGCTTGGGCCGGATATCGCCGCATTCCGTGAGGCCGAGGCACCGACCCGGTTGCGGTTGATCGGCGAGGCCCTGTCCGGCACCTGGGAGGCCCTGCTCGACCGCCGTGCGGACCTGTTGGTCGGCGCGCCGGGCGAAGGGCCCAGTGGTGGCGGCTATGTGGTCGAGCCGCTGGGCACGGTGGAGTTCGTGTTCGCGGTGGCACCTGATCATCCGTTGGCCGCGGTGCCCGGCGTACTCGGTCGCGAACAGCTGGCCGAGCACTGTGCGATCGCCGTTTCCGATTCGGCGCGCAGGCTGCTGCCGCGCACGGTGGGCCTGTTGATGGGGCAGGAGATGCTGACCGTTCCCGACATGGCCAGCAAATTGAAGCTGCAGTGCGAAGGCGTGGGCTTCGGCTTCCTGCCCGAGCCATGCGCGCGTGCTGCGGTGGCGCGTGGCCAGCTGGTGATCCGTGAGGTGGAGGAGCACAAGCCGGAAGAGACCTTCTGGCTGGCCTGGCGCACCGGCGAGGATGGCGCGGCATTGCGCTGGTGGCGCGAGCGCCTGCGCAGGCCGGAGCTGCTGTCGCAGTGGTGGCAGGCAATGGCAAGGGGGTAGGCGTTCGGCAGGGCTGCGCCCTGCACCCGCTACGATCCAGAGCAACAGCAACAGCAACAGCAGAAGCTGGTTTGCTGAGGGATGGCGGGGTGGGTCCGGTTGCGGGGGGCGC
>NZ_KV791434.1:0-29390 GCF_001807895.1 Stenotrophomonas sp. HMSC10F07 | reverse complement strand
GTCCTGCCAACCCACACCGCCCCGCCTCTGACAGTCCCCCGCAATCTGCCGTGGATCCACGCCACGCGTGGATGAAAACCACCGGAATCCATCTGGAGAAAAGCCCCCCCTTGTTAAGGGGGGCGCACCGACAGGTGCGGGGGATAGGAGGAATGCGCGGACCTGAATGTTGACGATTTGTGTATCGCCTGTCGGCGATACACAAATCGTCAACATTCAGGTATAAGCTGTTCTCCCGATGGAGACAGACACTACACGCTTGGGTCTGATCGAAGCCGGAGCTCCGTTTTCTGCTCCGGGCGCCGAAGCATCGCCCAACGCCACGACGCTGCATCGCCCCGGTTCGGTCCGGCTGCTCTCGCTTGATGCCCACGGACGCGTACTGGACTGGATCACCTGGCAGGATGCGGCCTGCCTCTACGCCCGCGAGGCAGTGGCCTGGACGCTCGGCGATCCCTGCCTGCACATCCACGGTGGCACCAACCGCTTCAGCGGCCTGCAGAGCGGCATGGACCTGCACCCGATCATCGCCGCCCGCGGCCACGCCCGCTCCCGCGCGATCGACCCCACGCCGAACCTGACCAACCAGGCCCTGTTCGCCCGCGACGCCCATCTGTGCATGTACTGCGGCCAGCAGTTCACCCGCCCGACGCTTACCCGCGACCATGTCATGCCGCTGTCCAAAGGTGGCCTGGACTGCTGGGAAAACGTGGTCACCGCGTGCTTCCACTGCAATTCGCGCAAGAGCGACCGCACCCCGCAGCAGGCCGGCATGCCCCTGCTGGCAGTGCCCTACCGGCCCAGCTGGATCGAGCACCTGATCCTGTCCAACCGCAACATCCTGGCCGACCAGATGGCCTTCCTGAAGGCGCAGTTGCCCAAGCGCTCGAAACTCAGCACCTGAACGCCCGAAAATGCAACCCTCACCGTCCTGTCACGGACGGCGGCGTTTGCTTGCCCCACCCCCGTTTGAGGGCGAAAATGGGCGTTCAGAAAAAGTGCGAACATGATGATCGACTCTGCCCGCTATCCCCGCCTCGCGCGCATCCAGACACCGGATGACCTGCGCACGTTCGACGAATCCGAATTGAGGGCGGTCGCCGACGAACTGCGCGCCTACCTCATCGAATCGGTGGGCAAGAGCGGAGGTCACTTCGCCGCCGGCCTGGGCGTTATCGAGCTCACCGTGGCCCTGCACTATCTGTACCAGACCCCGGTCGACCAGCTGGTGTGGGACGTCGGCCATCAGACCTACCCGCACAAGATCCTGACCGGCCGCCGCGACGAGATCCATACTGTCAAGCAGAAGGACGGTGTCGCGCCGTTCCCGAAGCGCGAGGAAAGCGAGTACGACACCTTCGGCGTCGGCCACTCCTCCACCTCGATCTCGGCCGCGCTCGGCATGGCCATCGCCCGCCAGTCCGAAGGCGACGACCGCAAGGTTGTGGCAGTGATCGGTGACGGCGCGATGACTGCCGGCATGGCATTTGAGGCGCTGATGCACGCTGGTGGCATGGAGCCGGAGCCGAACCTGCTGGTGATCCTCAACGACAACAACATGTCGATCTCCGAGGCAGTGGGCGGCCTGACCAAGATGCTGGGCCGAGCGACCGGCAGCCGTACGCTCAACGCGCTGCGCGAAGGTGGCAAGAAGATCCTCGGTGACAAGAAGAACAACCCGGCGCGTTTCGTGAAGCGCTGGGAAGAACACTGGAAGGGCATGTTCGTGCCCTCCACGATGTTCGAGGAAATGGGCTTCCACTACACCGGCCCGATCGACGGCCACGACATGCCGGCCCTGTTGTCCACCCTGAAGACGCTGCGCGCCTCCAAGGGCCCGAAGCTGCTGCATGTGATGACCACCAAGGGCAAGGGCTACGAGCCGGCAGAAGGCGATCAGATCGGTTACCACGCCGTGGGCCCGTTCGATCCGGACAAGGGCCTGGTGGCCAAGGCCGGGGCCAAGAAGCCGACCTATACCGATGTATTCAGCGACTGGCTGTGCGATGCCGCCGCCGCCGAGCCGCGCCTCTACGGCATCACTCCGGCGATGCGCGAAGGCTCTGGCCTGGTGCGCTTCAGCAAGGAATACCCGCAGCGCTATTTCGACGTGGCGATCGCCGAGCAGCACGCGGTCACCCTCGCCGCCGGCATGGCCACCCAGGGTGGCAAGCCGGTGGTGGCGATCTACTCCACCTTCCTGCAACGTGCGTACGACCAGCTGGTGCACGACGTGGCGATCCAGGATCTGGACGTGCTGTTTGCGATCGACCGCGCTGGCGTGGTCGGTCCGGACGGCGCGACCCACGCCGGCAACCTCGACCTCAGCTTCCTGCGCTGCGTGCCGAACATGGTGGTGATGGCACCCTCCAATGAAGCCGAGTGCCGGCAGATGCTCAGCACCGGCCTGCAGCACCCGGGTCCGGCGGCCGTGCGTTACCCGCGCGGTACGGGTACCGGCGTTGCGGCCGGCACCGACCTGTCGACCCTGCCGATCGGCAAGGGCGAGCTGCGCCTGCAGGGCAACCGCATCGCCCTGCTTGCCTTCGGCAGCACCGTGCCCGCCGCCGAGCAGGTCGGCCGCGAACTGGGCCTGAGCGTGGTCAACATGCGCTTCATCAAGCCACTGGATCGCGAGCTGGTGCTGACCATGGCCGCGCAGCACGAGGGCCTGGTCACGATCGAAGACAACGTCGTGGCCGGCGGTGCCGGTTCCGGTGTCGGTGAACTGCTCAATGCCGAAGGCGTGCTGCGTCCGATCCTGCACCTGGGCCTGCCCGACAGCTACCAGCACCACGCCAGCCGCGAGGACCTGCTGGCCGAAGCCGGTATCGATGCGGCCGGCATCCGCGCCGCCGTGCTCAAGCGTTGGCCACAGCTGGCCGCAGGCAGCCCACCGCTGAGCGCGGCGGGCTGAGGCCGATCAGGAATCCACGCATCACGGGAAGGTGCAGCCGAAGGCTCGCACCTTCCACGGTGGAAGCAGGTGGTTCCACGCCATGCGTGGATGGCCGGACCCCGCAGGCCCGCCCCGGCAGGCGCCCCACGCTCAACCGTAACTGACCGCTTCCACGAACGCCCCGCTGGCCTCCACGCGCACGGCGGCGCGCTGCCCGGTGTCGACGAAGTGCAGGCGGGCCAGGGTCTCGGCAAAGTCATAGGCTCGTGCGCCATCACGGAACTCGATTGGCTCCGGCCTATCCGGGTGCAGCACGCGCCACTGGCGCTGTTCGCATTGCAGGCGGATCAACATGCAGCTCACTCCTTGAGGCAGCGTATCGACGGCGGCGCGATGCTGATGCCGGCTACGGCAATCGACATCGGGAATCAGGGCACGCAAGGCGCCCTGATCACAGACGATACGGCGTTCAAAATGTGAGCTGTATCAGATTATTCTGATTTTCATGGGTTGAATCCGTAAAGCTCAGTTCACCTGGAACTGCGCCCTGCAGCCATCGCTCACCCAGATGCCGCGGCGATCCCAGCCCCAGCTCTGGCCTTCGATGCAGGCACTGCGCGAGTCCTGGCGGATCAGGCGCACGCCCCGGCGGATGCGGGCATCGCAGTACTCCTGCCGGTGGCCATTGGAATGGCAGGTAACCACATCGCCACCGCCCCATCCGTTGCCATTGCCGTTGCCCCAGCCGCCGCCATTGCCGCCCCAGCCGCCGCCGCGGCGGTATTCACCGACGAATTCGGCACGGCACCCCTGTGTGACCCAGACGCCGTTGCGCGACTGGCCCCAGGTCTCACCTTCCACACAGGGCGAACCGGACAACTGGCGGATCAGCCGCGCGCGGCCATCCAGGCGGCACTCGTTGCTGCGGTTCTTGACCGACTCGCAGCGCACGATGCCACTGCCATCGCGGCCGCCATAGCGGTCGTCGTCGTAGCCGTAGCCATAGCTCTGCGCCTGGGCGCCGCCGGCGGCCGCCAGCATCGGCAACAGGGTGCAGGCCAGGGTGCGCCAGGTGAGTGCCTTGCCCATCGAGATCTCCAGATGAATACGATGGCGCAAGCATCCGGGATTCACGGCCCGGCGCACAGAGGGAGGCGCGATGGCAGTTGTTCCCCCATTCAAACAACTCAACCGTGGCTGACTGCATTACGGGGGGCTGGCGTCACTCTCCAACGTAAAGCGCGTCTACCGTGTTGCCAAGCGCCTCGACCCGCACCGTGCTGCGCTGGCCGGTGCGGCGGTGATGCTCCAGGGCCAGCGCGGCGGCGGCATCAAAGGCGTCGGCGCCCCGGGCGTAACCGGTGGTGTCGCTCACCTGCGGATGCAGTACAGACCAGCGCTGGGCATTGCATTGGACGGTGATGACCATCGGGAGGCTCCTGCGGATGAAAGGGTGCAGTGGCAGGCAGCGGGCCGCTTGCCGTTACACCATCAGGCTAGCGACCGCCTCCGGGATGGCCTATCAGATTTGTACGAAAATGCCGCGCCTTCGCGTCGGATCTTGGCTTTCCTCACATCCCTGAGTCCGTTTAGCCCGTTCATTCCGTGATCCTTGTCACGGAGTCAGGCTGGCTTCACACTACCGTCATCAACAGGGGCCCCTTCCACATGCGCACCTTCTTCTCACAGCAACGCTGGACGTTGCTGAAGTTCTATTTCGTGGCCAGCTATCTGATCCTGATCGAAGAGTTGATCCGCGCCGCCGTGCATTGAGCGCTTGCTGGCGAGCTATTTGCGACAGAAAATGTCGCTTTAGGCACGGAGCTCGCACATGAAGGTGCTTCTTCTGATCCCGGCCCTGCTGGCTCTGGCCGCCTGTGCCAGCCAGGACACGGCGACCGCGCGCGCTGATGCCGCTGAGGCATCGCCAGCGACGCCGGTGGTGGGGGGCGACCGGGATGCGCACGGCTGTATCGGCTCTGCCGGGTATCAGTGGTGCGAACACAGCCAGCGCTGCGAGCGCCCCTGGGAGCTGGCGCAGGCGCAGGGCCTGGCCAACACGGCCGAGGCCATCGACGCGTACTGCGCCAAGCCCGCCAGCCCGGCGCGCAAGTGAGCACGCCCTGCCATGGCTGAGCTGACTCTCCTGCCCGATCTCGCCCGTGGCCGGTATCGCCACTTCAAGGGCGGCGACTACGAGGTGATCGACATCGTCCGCAGCAGCGAGACGTTGGAACCGATGGTGCTTTATCGCGCACTCTATGGCGAAGGCGGCCTGTGGGTACGTCCCTACCCGATGTTCATCGAGCAGGTTCCGGGCGAACACGGCCCGCAGGCGCGCTTCGCTCGCATCGACGACTGATCCGGTGCGACCCGCAGTGACCCGGAGCCCACGATGAACCCCTATATCTACCTGGCCGCCGCCATCGTGCTGGAAGTGATTGCCACGTCGCTGCTGAAGGCCTCGGACGGCATGAGCCGGCTGTGGCCGACAGTAGGCGCACTGGTTGGCTATGGGCTGTGCTTCTACCTGCTGTCGGTCACCATGAAGTCGGTGCCGACCGGCATCGCCTATGCAATCTGGTCCGGCGTCGGCATTGTGCTGATCTCGCTGATCGGCCTGGTGGTGTTCAAGCAGCGGCTGGATGCACCGGCATTGATCGGGATCGGCCTGATCTGCGCCGGCGTACTGGTGATCAATCTGTTCTCGCGCAGCAGCGCGCACTGAAGACGCTGCTGCGCGAACGGCGCTAGCTGACCTTCTTCAGCTGACCTTCTTCGCCACGCTCATGCCGATCAGGAACAGCACCACGGCGATGATGATGCCTGCCCAGAACAGGAACTTGGCGATGCCCACGGCGGCGCCAGCGATGCCGCCGAAGCCCAGCACGCCCGCGATGATGCCGATGATGGCGAAGATGATGGCCCACTTGATCATGTCGATCCTTTCCCTGCAGGGAATGCAAACGGTGCGATCAGGCTAGGCCGCCACCGATGCGGCGCTCGTGAACGGGCCGCGTGTGCGGCGTGAATCAACGCGGCCGGAAGCGCAACAACGCCACTGCGAAAGCCAGGAACACGCTTCCCACCAGCCGCTCGAACCAGCGCCTTGCGAATGGCTTGGCGAGCCAACGGCGCAGGCCGTGGCCACCGGCCGCATACATCACGTACCAGAACAGTTCGCAGGCCGCGAAGGTCGCCACCAGCACGCTGTACTGCACGGCCTGGCTGCGCGACGGGTCGACGAACTGTGGCAGGAACGCTGCGGCGAACAGCAGTAGTTTGGGATTGCTCAGGCCGACCCACAGGCCGCCACGGAACACCGTTCCTGCGCCATGTACCGGCGCCAGTGTGACCTCGTCAGCATCGGCCACCGCGGGTGCGGGCCGGCAACTGTCGCGCCACGCCTTGATGCCGAGCCAGGCCAGGTAGGCCACACCGAGATAGCGCAGCACCTCGAACAGCATGGGCGAGGAATGCAGCAGCGCACTCAGGCCCGCTGCGGAAGCCGCCAGCACCAGCAGCATCGCCAGCAGGCAGCCGGCCATGGCCGGCACACTGCCACGGAACCCCAGCCCGACGCTGCGCCCAAGGATGTGCAGCATGTTCGGCCCAGGCGTCCCGCACAGCACGAAGACCGTGGCCAGGAACCACCACCAGGTATGCAGTGCCATATCGGGCGTCCACTTCAGAACATCCAACCAGCATAGAGTGCGCCGGCCTGGCGCGGCACACACAGTGCAGCATGGATGCGGTGGTTACAGAGGCAGGCTCAGGCCGCGAGCGCGTCGCGCCGTACCAGTACCTGGTCGATCAGGCCCCATTCGCATGCCTGCTCGGCGCTCATGAACCGATCACGGTCCAGGGTCTGTTCGACCTCCTCGAAACTGCGTCCGCAATGCCGCGCATACAGCTGGGTGATGCGATGCTTGGTGCGCTGCATCTCCTCGGCGTGGATGAAGATGTCCGAAGCCTGGCCCTGCACCCCGCCCAGCGGCTGGTGCACATGCAGGCTGGCATTGGCCAGCGCCGCGCGGTGACCCGGCTCGCCGGCCATCAGCAGGAACGAACCCATCGACCGCGCGGTGCCCATGCACAGCGTATGCACCGGGGCCGAGATGTATTGCATCGTGTCGTACATCGCCAAGCCGCTGGAGATCACCCCGCCCGGCGAGTTGATGTACAGATGGATCGGCTTCTCCGGATTTTCAGATTCAAGGAACAGCAGTTGCGCGCAGACCAGCGCCGATACGGTGTCATCGACTTCGCCGTTGAGAAAGATGATGCGCTCGCGCAGGAGCCGCGAGTAGATGTCATAGGAGCGCTCACCGCGCTCGCTGCGTTCCACCACCATCGGTACCAGCTGCATTCTGTCCCGCATGTGCCTGCTCCCTGTAGCGTTCGATCCAGGCGCCGGCTCACGCCGCGCGCATCACCGTGCGATGGTCATCGTTGGACGCCGGCGGTATCAGCGCGCGCCGGTCGGTGAGCCGATGCACGATGGTCAGCACCGTTCCCCCATCCTCATCACCGCGCAGCCGGAAACACACCAGGCTGTGCAGATGTGGGGGCTGTGCATCGCGCAAGCGGAATCCGAGCTCCCGCCCCTCCTCGAACAGGCAGGGCTTTGGATCGGCAAGATCGGCGGCAGGCAACCAGCGCTCACGCAGTGCCGGATCGAACAGTGCGCGCCAGACCCGTTCCGGTGGCGCAGGCAACCGCTGCTCCATCACCAGCGCGGGAGCCGCTTCCTTCAGAACATCGTCCATCAGTCCATCTCCTCCAGCAGGTTCTGCAGTGCGGACATCCGCGCCGGCCAGTAGGCCCGGTAACGCTGCAGCCAGCGTCCGATGTGGGCCAGCCCGCGCGGATCGACTTCATAGTGGACGAAGCGCCCCTGGCGCTGCTCACGCACCAGCCCTGCATCGCGCAGCACTGCCAGGTGCTGGGACATCGCAGACTGGCTGATCGCAATGCCCTCGCGCAGCGCGCTGGCATGCCGCCCGCCATCGGCCAGCTTTTCGAAGATGTGGCGGCGGGTGGGGTCAGCCAGCGCCTTGAACAGGGCGTTCTCGATCATGATCAACACATTAGCAACTACTAATGTGTAGTGCAACTGCCACAGCTGCTGTGCTGCAATGACGGCTTCCCGGCATGGAGCAATGCATGAAGACCCTTGGCCTGATCGGCGGCATGAGCTGGGAAAGCTCGGCGCAGTACTACCGGCTCATCAACGAGGCGGTGCGGAATCGCCTCGGTGGCGCGCATTCGGCGCAACTGCTGCTGTGGTCGGTGGATTTCGCCGACATCAAGCAGTTGCAGCACGACGGTCAGTGGGATGTGCTGGGCAACCACATGCTCGATGCCGCGCGGCGACTGCAGGCCGGTGGCGCCGAGCTGCTGGTGATCTGCACCAACACCATGCACATGCTGGCCGGCCGGATCGAAGCCGAATGCCCGCTGCCCCTGCTGCATATCGCCGACCCGACCGCCACGGCGATCCTGCAGGCAGGCATCCGCAAGGTCGGACTGCTCGGCACCGCCTTCACCATGGAGCAGGCGTTCTACCGCGACCGGCTGCAGGACCGCTTCGGGCTGCAGGTACTGGTTCCGGAGGCTGATGATCGCCGCTGCGTGCACGACATCATCTACCAGGAGCTGATCGCCGGCGTGGCCAGCGAGCACTCGCGGCAGGTGTACGCCGGCGTGATTGCGCGGCTGGTCGCGCGCGGCGCCGAAGCGATCATCCTCGGCTGTACCGAGATCATGCTGCTGGTGCGCCCCGAAGACAGTGCGGTGCCGTTGTTCGACACGACCACCCTGCACGCGCTTGCGGCGGTGGACGCTGCGCTGGCCTGACCGCGCGCAGCGTCAGCCTTGGCCCTGGACTTCCAGTGCGGTGATCAGCCAGTCGACCACAGCCTGCGAATCACACAGGAAGAAGATGGCATCGCCCGAACGCGCTTCGGTCAGCAGCCGATAGACGGTAATCGCCACCGCCGACTGGTTGGCGATGAACACCTCCGGGCTGCGCGGCCCTTCGCTGTGGCCGGCCACGGCGTGCAACGCCTTGCGCGCAGCCACGGTGGCGGGCGGGTCTGCGCTGCGGGTCAGTTCCGGCCCGCGCAGGCCCCACGCAATGAACACATGCTTGCCCTTGAACGTGGTGTCCAGGACACGCACCTGCCCGGCCTCTGCGCCAGCCGAGCGATGAATGACGGTACTGCTGATCAACGCAACCCCCTGTGGTCGTCGTGGTCCGCGCATCCTCCTCCGCAAGCCGGCTGCACGCCAGTGACGGCAGCCACAGGCTGCGCCGGCATGCGTGGGAGACATGTAAGAAGGTGTAAGCCGATGCGATCGGATGTGCCGCGATGATAAGGGATGTAAGGCCCTGCATGGGCCGGTGCGCACTACTAAATCCCCACTGAGCCAGCGCCGGAACGATCCGTTCCGACGGCCTCGGGCTGGTCCATTCTTGCGGCCCATTCCCCCTGCCGAGGCTCTCCATGACCCATCGCCTGTTGCCGCCCATTGCCACCTCCGCCCTGGCCCTGCTGCTGGTGGCCACCACGGTGGCCGCCCAGGACTACGACAGCGATCACATTCCGCCGCTGCGTTGCGAGTCGCAGTTCAACAAGACCCAGCAGTGCCCGATCGAAGGCCGCATGCGCATGGCCAGGCAGCTGTCGGTCACCCGCTGCGTCGAGGACCAGAACTGGGGCCAGAGCCGCCGCATGCTCTGGGTCACCGAAGGCTGCCGCGCTGAGTTCGTGGCAGACGAACAGGGGCGCAGCCGCTGGCCGGGGCGCGGCCGGGATCGTGATCGGGATGACGACGGCGAGCGCCTGGTCTGCGAGTCCTACGAGCAGAAGGACAAGGAATGCCGCATCCGCGTGCGTCGCGAGGTGCGCCTGGTCAAGCAGAAGTCGGTGACGCCGTGCGTCGAGGACCGCAACTGGGGCTGGGACCGCCGCGGGGTGTGGGTCAGCGACGGCTGCCGTGCCGAGTTCCGCGTGTATTGACTGCCGACCACACGCTGGCTTTGGCGGATACGCAGGCACGGCCGACGTGATCGATGGACTGGGCGCATCCAGTCCAGGAGCCTGCGATGGCACCCCCCGATCCTTCCTCGACGATGCTGCATATCCGCGAGGTGATGCCCGCCTCGGGTTTCATCGACAGCGGCATCGTGCATGGATTGGACGAAGGCGATCCGGAGCTGATCTACCGCTTTTCCGGCAGCTGATCGAGATACGTGGTCACCTTTGCGTCCAGCAGGTCCATCAACACCGGATCCATGCAACGATAGTCGTCGGGGATGTCCAGGCAATGCAGGCGCTTGTGTTCCAGCAGGCGCGCGTACGCGGCCCGCAGGCGATGCTGGTGCTTGGCCTCCATCACGAAGATGACATCGGCCCAGCGGATATCCGCCGAGCCGATGGGGCGTCGTGCGTGCGGGCTGGTGCCGGCCGACAGCGCGTTGAAGCCGGGCCGCCGTCGCCACATGGCTTCGGCGGTCGGGCTCCGCAGCTGGTTGCGGCTGCAGACGAACAGCAGGTTGATCATTCCTGTTCCTGCAGTTGCCGGGCGCTGAGGACCGGATAGGTGAAGCCCAGCTGGCGTGCACGCGCGAGCTTGGCATCGCGCGTATACAACAGCTTCCAGCTCTTCTCGGGCTTGTAGCGGCAGGCGGTCGTGGCGCGGTCGCCACCACGATTGCGGGCCTGGCTGCGACGCCAGGCACGGTTTCTTGCAGATTCCATGATGTGTTCTCGTGAGTACCGGGTTCAGCAGCCGCGGTAGTACGAGTGGCGCGCAGCATACACCGCACGCACAAAAAAGCCCACGCATCGCTGCGCGGGCTTCTTGATTCATCACAGTGGTCGGGACGGCCGGATTCGAACCGACGACCCTCTGCCCCCCAGGCAGATGCGCTACCAGGCTGCGCTACGCCCCGACTGATGCTGCGATGTGCCCGCCAGTGCGGCGGGCCGTGAAGTATAGCGGATTACGATGGAAATTGGATCAGCGGCGCAGCAACTGCAGCACTTCTTCCAGCTCCATGCGCACCTGCTTGATGATCTGGTTGCTCAGCGCCGATTCCTCGCGGGCATCGGGACCATCCAGGCGCAGGCGTGCACCACCGATGGTGTAGCCCTGTTCGTACAGCAGGCTGCGGATCTGCCGCACCATCAGCACGTCATGGCGCTGGTAGTAGCGGCGGTTGCCTCGGCGCTTGGCCGGCTCAAGGCTGGGAAACTCGGTTTCCCAGTAGCGCAGGACGTGCGGCTTGACGTCGCACAGCTCGCTGACCTCACCGATGGTGAAGTAGCGCTTGGCCGGGATCGGCGGTAGTTCGCGGTTACTGCCCGGATCCAGCATAAGCTTCCACCCTCTCCTTGAGCTTCTGGCCCGGCCGGAAGGTGACCACCGTACGGGCGGAAATCGGAATTTCCTCGCCGGTCTTCGGGTTGCGACCCGGGCGCTGGTTCTTGCGCCGCAGATCGAAATTGCCGAAGCCCGACAGCTTCACCTGACGTCCCTGTTCCAATGCTTCACGCAGCACATCGAAAAACGCGTCGACGAATTCCTTGGCTTCCCGCTTGTTCAGACCGACTTCGTCGAACAGCTTTTCCGCCATCTCCGCCTTGGTCAATGCCATTGCCTGCTACCCCCGAGTGCTGCCCGCTCAGCCGCGGATCCGGGCGTGGTGTTCACGCTCGATGGCAGTGACCGCCTCGGCCACCACCGCATCCACGTCGCGGTCCGTCAGAGTGCGCGACTTGTCCTGCAAAATCAAGCCCATAGCGAGACTCTTGAATCCCGGCTCGACGCCCTGGCCGACGTAACGGTCGAACAGGTTCAGGTCGCGCAGCAGCGGGCCGGCGGCCTGGCGCACGGTCGCCGCCAGATCGGCCCAAGCCACCTGTTCAGGCACCAGGAACGCCAGGTCGCGACGCACCGCCGGGAAGCGCGACAGCTCGCCGGCACGTGGCAGGCGACGGGCGGTCAGCGGTTCCAGATCCAGCTCGAAGGCGTAGACATCGGCCTCGATATCCATCGCCTTGGCCAGACGCGGGTGGATCTGGCCGATCCAGCCGATCGCCACGCCATCGCGGAACACCTCGGCCGACCGCGCCGGGTGGCCGTAGGCACGGGCCGACGGGCGGAACTCCAGTACCGCACCACTGGCAGCCGCCAGCGATTCCAGGTCGCCCTTCAGGTCATGGAAGTCGACCTTGCGAGTCGGCAGGCCCCACTGCACCGCCTGCGCGTCACCGCAGACAGCTGCCGCCACGCGCGGCGTTTCCAGCGGTGCCGGTTGGCCATCTCCGGCCTGCTGGGCGAACACGCGGCCGAGCTCGAACAGGCGCACGCGGCCGAGCTGGCGGGCGGCGTTGCGGCCCAGTGTGGCGACCAGGCCCGGCAGCAGCGACGGACGCATTACCGCCAGTTCGGCCGACAGTGGATTGGCCAGTGGCACCAGGCCGTCGCGCAGCTGCCACTGGGCCAGCAGCGCATCGTCGACGAAGGCGAAATTGACGGTTTCCTGCTGGTCACGGGCGATCAGCTGGCGGCGCACGCTCAGCGCGTCCAGCTGGGTCTCGCTCGGCATCGCCACGCGGGCGGCACCGCCCGGCAGCGTGGTCGGGATCTGCTCGTAACCGTGGATGCGGGCCAGCTCTTCGATCAGGTCTTCTTCAATGGCGATGTCGAAGCGGCGGCTCGGCGCGACCACCTGCCAGCCGTCGGCAGCAGCAACCACGTCCATGCCCAGCGCGCGCAGGATGCGCTCGACTTCCGCATCGTCGATGGTGATGCCGAGCACGCGGGTGATGCGGGCGCGGCGCAGCACGATGGTTGCCGGCTGCGGCAGATCGGCTTCACGCACGGCCTCGGTAACCGGCGCCGGGGTGCCGCCCGCCAGGTCCAGCACCAGGCGAGTGGCGTACTCGATCGCGATGCGCGGCAGCGCCGGATCGACGCCGCGCTCGAAGCGGTGGCCGGCATCGGTGTGCAGGCCCAGCTTGCGGCCACGGCCCATGATTGCAGCCGGCGCGAAGTGCGCGGCTTCCAGGAACACGGCGGTGGTTGCGTCGGTGACACGGGTGTCGAAGCCGCCCATCAGGCCAGCCAGGCCGATAGCACGATCGGCGTCGGTGACCACCAGGAAGCTGTCGTCCAGCGCCGCATCGCGGCCGTCCAGCAGCTTCAGCGTCTCGCCCGCGCGCGAACGGCGCACGGCAATGCTGCCCTGCAGGGTGCCGAGGTCGTAGGCGTGCATCGGCTGGCCCAGCTCCAGCATCACATACTGGGTGATGTCGACCAGCAGCGAGACCGGACGCACGCCACTGCGGCGCAGGCGCTCGGCCATCCACAACGGAGTCTTGGCGGCGGCGTTGACGCCCTCGATGACACGGCCCAGGTAACGCGGCGCTTCGGCGCCGGCGTCGAGCTGGATGCTCAGCTCACGGCTGCCGACTGCCGGAATGGCCTCGGCAGCGAAGTCCAGCACTTCGCTGCGGGTGGCGGCGGCGACGTCATAGGCGATGCCGCGCAGGCTGAAGCAGTCGGCGCGGTTCGGGGTCAGCTTGATCTCGATGCTGGCGTCCGGCAGGCCCAGGTAGTCGACCAGGGCCTGGCCGACCGGCGCGTCATCGGGCAGCTCCAGCAGGCCGGAGGCATCGTTGTCCAGGCCCAGCTCCTTGGCCGAGCACAGCATGCCGTTGGACTCGACGCCGCGCAGCTTGGCCGGCTTGATCTTCAGCTCGCCGATCTGCGCACCCACCATGGCCAGCGGCGCGACCAGGCCCGGGCGCGCGTTCGGTGCGCCGCAGACGATCTGCAGCAGTTCGCCCTGCCCGGCATCGACCCTGCACACCTGCAGGCGATCAGCTTCGGGATGGCGCACGGCCTCGACGATGCGCGCCACGACCACGTGATCGAGGCCTTCGCCCAGCGCGGTCACTTCTTCCACTTCCAGGCCGATGGCGGTCAGCACTGCACTCAGTTCATCGCGCGAGGCGCCGGTCGGGACATGGCTGCGCAGCCAGTTTTCGGAGAATTTCATGGTGTCACCCTGGTGGGCCCGGCGCATGCGCCTGGGCCTGCGAATTTAGGAGCAGCCGAGCATGGCTCGGCTCTACATGGTTGCGGCTTACGCGAACTGTTTCAGGAATCGCACGTCGTTCTCGAAGAACGCGCGCAGATCGTTGACGCCGTAACGAAGCATCGCGAAACGCTCCACGCCCATGCCGAACGCGAAGCCGGTGTAGCGCTCCGGATCGATGCCGACGTTGCGCAGCACGTTCGGATGGACCATGCCGCAGCCCAGCACTTCCAGCCAGCGGGTGCTGCCGTCGGGCTGCTGCCAGGCAATGTCCACTTCCGCGCCCGGCTCCACGAACGGGAAATAGCTGGGGCGGAAGCGCATCTCGAAGTCGCGCTCGAAGAAGGCGCGCACGAACTCGGCCAGCGTGCCCTTCAGGTCGGCGAAGGTCGAATGCTCGTCCACCAGCAGGCCTTCCACCTGGTGGAACATCGGCGAATGGGTCTGGTCGCTGTCGCTGCGGTACACCTTGCCGGCGGCGATCATGCGCAGTGGCGGCGCGTGGTCGCCCATGTAGCGCACCTGCACGCCGGAGGTGTGCGTGCGCAGCAGGCGGCCGTCGCCGAAGTAGAAGGTGTCGTGCATGGCGCGCGCCGGATGGTGCGGCGGGAAGTTCAGCGCCTCGAAATTGTGCCAGTCGTCCTCGATCTCCGGCCCTTCCGACAGCTCGTAGCCCAGCCGGCCGAAGATGCCGGTGATGCGCTCCAGGGTGCGGGTGATCGGGTGCAGGCCGGCACGGTCGCCGTTGCGGCCCGGCAGGGTGATGTCGATGGCTTCGGCGGCCAGGCGCGCATCCAGCGCTGCGTCTTCCAGCAGCGCCTTGCGCTCGCCCAGCGCGCGGGTCAGCGCGTCGCGGGCCTGGTTGATCGCTTCACCAGCGGCCTTGCGCTCGTCCGCCGGCAGGGCGCCGAGCTGCTTGAGCTGCGAGGTGATGCTGCCACTCTTGCCAAGCAGGGCCACGCGCAGCTGTTCCAGCACGTCGGGACTCTGTGCGGCGGCCACATCGGCCAGCGCCTGGGTGGTGAGGGATTGGATGTCGCTCATGGGGGGCCGGAACTCCAGTCGATCTGCCATCGCGATGCGCGAAGGGCCGACCCCTGTCGCCACCGCCGTCCCCGCGCTGCCGCCATGGCCTCGCCGGAACCCAAAAAAGAATGGGGAAGGACTTGCGCCCTTCCCCATGCATTGCCTTGACCTGACACCGTTCCGAGTGAACGGTTACGGCATCGGGAAGGACTTATGCCGCCAGCGCGCCCTTGGCCTTTTCGGCCAGCGCAGCAAAACCGGCTGCGTCGTGCACGGCGATGTCAGCCAGGACCTTGCGATCCAGGGTGATGCCAGCCTTCAGCAGGCCGTTCATGAAGCGGCTGTAGCTCAGGCCGTTGATGCGGGCAGCCGCATTGATACGGGTGATCCACAGCGAACGGAAGTTGCGCTTCTTCTGCTTACGGCCGATGTAGGCGTACTGCTGTGCCTTGATGACCGCCTGCTTGGCGACGCGGAAGACCTTGCGACGGGCGTTGTAATAGCCCTTGGCGAGATCCAGGATCTTCTTGTGGCGGCGACGCGCCTGTACGCCACGCTTAACTCGTGCCATTTTTCAGTTCCTCAGAGGTAAGGGAGCATGCGGTCCAGACGGCCTGCGTCTTCTGCACGGACATGGCCCGTCTGACGCAGATTACGCTTACGCTTGGTCGCTTTCTTCGTGAGGATGTGGCTACGGTTGGCGTGGCCGCACTTGTACTTGCCCGAGGCGGTCTTGCGGAAACGCTTGGCCGCTGCCCGGTTGGTCTTGATCTTGGGCATTGCAATGTCCTTGATGGGATATGACCCTGGTTTCTGACTGATCTGGCGGCGGCCTGGGCCGCTCTTTCCGTCCTGCCATGATCGGCGTACGACCCGTCCTGGGTGGGTCGAGCCGGGCATGATACAGGCAAAACCGCCCTGCCACCAGCCCCTGCAGCCCTTTCGCCGGCACTTCACCGGCATCCTGCAAAAGCAAAGGGACGCCAGCGGCGTCCCTTTATCCTGAACCATTCAGCCAGGCGCCCCGGAAGGCGGCCCGTCCGGCCTCAGGTCTTCTTCTTCGGCGCGATCATCATGACCATCTGACGCCCTTCCAGGCGCGGACGGGATTCAATGACGATGTCCTCGCCCAGATCGGCCTCGATCCGGTTGGCCATTTCACGACCCAGTTCCTGGTGGCTCATTTCACGGCCACGGAAGCGGATGTTGACCTTGATCTTGTCGCCCTCTTCAAGGAACCCGCGCATCTTGCGCAGCTTGATCTGGTAGTCGCCCTCGTCCGTGACCGGACGGAACTTCACTTCCTTGATCTCGACCTGCTTGGTCTTCTTCTTGGCCTCGCTGGCCTTCTTCTGCGCTTCGAACTTGAACTTGCCGAAGTCCATGATCTTGCAGACCGGCGGATCGGCCTGCGGCTGGATCTCGACCAGGTCCAGGCCTTCATCTTCGGCCATGGACAGCGCTTCGTCGCGCGACAACACGCCGATCATTTCTCCGTCACTGCCGATCACGCGGACGCGCGGCACACGGATTTCCTGATTCTTGCGGTTCTGTTTGTTGTCAGGGGTGCTGATATTACGTTCTCCCAAGGGTATCGAACCGGTCCGGGTGCCTGTGCGCCCGGACCGGACCTTTGCTTACGCGCCCTCGGCCTGGAGCCGCTCGATGAAGGCCTGCAGGCTCATGCTGCCCAGGTCTTCGCCAGAACGCGTACGCACCGCCACAGCCCCATTCTCCTTCTCGCGGTCACCGATGACCAGCAGGTAGGGCACGCGCTGCAACGTATGCTCGCGGATTTTATAGCCGATCTTCTCGTTACGCAAATCCGAGCTGACGCGGAAGCCTTGCTCCGCAAGGGTTTTGGTCACGCCCGAGACGTAGTCGGCCTGGGCGTCGGTGATGTTGGCCACCACCACCTGGGTCGGTGCCAGCCAGGCCGGGAACTGGCCGGCATGGTGCTCGATCAGGATGCCCAGGAAGCGCTCCATCGAGCCGACGATGGCGCGGTGCAGCATGACCGGGTGCTTCTTCTGGCTGTTCTCGTCCACGTACTCGGCGCCCAGGCGGCCCGGCATCATGAAGTCGACCTGCATGGTGCCCAGCTGCCAGGTACGGCCGATCGCGTCCTTCAGGTGGTACTCGATCTTCGGGCCGTAGAAGGCACCCTCGCCCGGCAGCTCCTGCCATTCCACGCCACAGGCGGTCAGCGCCGAGCGCAGCGCGCCTTCGGCCTTGTCCCAGGTGGCGTCGTCACCCAGGCGCGACTCCGGACGCAGCGCGATCTTGATCTGGATCTCGTCGAAGCCGAAGTGCCGGTAAACCGCCAGCGCCTGCTGGTGGAAGGCCGTCACTTCCGACTCGATCTGGTTTTCCGTGCAGAACACGTGGCCGTCGTCCTGGGTGAAACCACGCACGCGCAGGATGCCGTGCAGCGCGCCGGACGGCTCGTTGCGGTGGCAGGAACCGAACTCACCGTAGCGGATCGGCAGGTCGCGGTAGCTGTGCAGGCCCTGGTTGAACACCTGGATGTGGCCCGGGCAGTTCATCGGCTTGACCGCGTACGTGCGCTTCTCCGATTCGGTGAAGAACATGTTGTCCTGGTAGTTGTCCCAGTGGCCGGACTTCTTCCACAGGCTCACGTCCAGGATCTGCGGGCAGCGCACTTCGCCGTAGCCGCTGTTGCGGTAGACCTTGCGCATGTACTGCTCGACCACCTGCCACAGTGCCCAGCCCTTCGGATGCCAGAACACCAGGCCCGGGGCTTCTTCCTGCAGGTGGAACAGGTCCTGCTGCTTGCCGATGCGGCGGTGGTCGCGCATCTCGGCTTCCTCGATGCGCTTGATGTACGCCTCGAGCTGCTTCTTGTCGGCCCAGGCGGTGCCGTAGATGCGCTGCAGCTGTTCGTTCTGCGCATCGCCGCGCCAGTAGGCGCCGGAGATGCGGGTCAGCTTGAAGGCCTTCAGGAAGCGCGTGTTGGGCACGTGCGGGCCGCGGCACATGTCCACGTATTCCTGGTGGTAGTACATGCCCATCGCCTGGATGTCGTCGGACATGTCTTCGATCAGGCGCAGCTTGTAGTCCTCGCCACGGGCCTTGAAGATCTCGATCACCTCGGCGCGCGGCGTCATCTTCTTGATGACGTCGTAGTCCTGGGCGATCAGTTCACCCATGCGCTTCTCGATCGCGGCCATGTCGTCCGGCGTGAACGGGCGCTCGGAATAGATGTCGTAGTAGAAGCCCTCGGCGATCACCGGGCCGATCACCATCTTCACGTCCGGGTACAGCTGCTTGACGGCGTGGCCGACCAGGTGGGCGCAGGAGTGGCGGATGATCTCCACGCCCTCCTCGTCCTTGGCGGTGATGATGCGCAGGCTGGCATCGTGGTCGATGACGTCGCTGGCATCGACCAGCACGCCATCGACGGAACCGGCGATGGTGGCCTTGGCCAGGCCGGCACCGATCGACTGGGCGACGTCCATGACGCTGACGGGATTTTCGAACTCGCGGCGGCTGCCGTCGGGAAGGGTAATGTTGATCATCGCAGTGGCTTCGTGCGGGGCCCGCGGGGCGGGCTGGAAAGCGTTCCCGGGCCGCGGCCCGGGCAATAAAAAAGCGCCGCGAGGGCGCCTGGAACACAGGGCCTTCGGGGGCAGGTCAACAGTGGGCGGTGGTAGTGCTCATGTCGCACGCTCGGCCGGCGCTGGGCGCGGGCCACCTTGTTCCAGTCAGGAGTCTGCGACGATCTTAAACCAGCGCACCGGAAAGCCCAAGGGCTGCCGTGCGGTCCGCTGAATGGCCGGCGCTGGCGGCGTGAAAACGCAATGATTACCATGTCCGCGCAGCCCGCCCCGTGCCAGCCTGCCCGCTTCCCCCAGGACCTCGTGATGCGCCACCCGCTCCGACCGGCTCCCGCCGGCCCCGCCCGTGCCCCGCGTTCGCCGGCCCACTGCCGCGGCGCCCGCCCGCAATGATCACCGTCGGCCTTTCCACCCTGGGCTTCTGCAGCCTGGGCATGCTGGCAGCGATGTTTTCGGCACTGGCCTTCTACGCCGCCTCGCCGCACTGCCGTTGGCCCCGCCTGCGCCGCGCCGGTCGCCTCGGCCGCCAGATCGGCCTGGTCGCCGCCGCTGCTGCCCTGTGGTTGTGGATGGCCGAACTCGGCTTCGCTGCCGGTCTGGTGGCGATGCTGTGCACCTGGATGCTCGCCGCGATGCTGCTGCCGGCGCTGGCCGCCTGGCATCGCCCGGGCACGGAGTCGCCGTGATGTGGTCGCGCGCCATCGCCGGCATCATCGCTGGCTTCCTGCTTGCGGCCGCCGCCACCGGCCTGCTGGCCTGGCTGCCGCCCGGCCCGTGGCAGCGCGCACTGGTGCCGACCCTGATCGCCTTCATCCCGTTATGGATGCTGGCCGCCCTGTGGGCGTTCAGCTTCCGCAGCGCACTGCGCGCCTGGCTGGTTCTGGGTGGCAGCGCCGCGGCCGGCTTCGCCGTGCTCGGGCTGCTGCGCCTGACCGGCGCGGTGCAATGAGAGCTCCCCCATGAAGTTCAGTTCGCAGACGCTGCGCACGTTCACCACCCTGCACACCTGGGTCGGCCTGGTCGCCGGCTTCGGCCTTTTCGTGGCCTTCTATGCGGGTGCGCTGACCCTGTTCCATCACGACTTGCCGCTGTGGCAGACCCCGGGCGCAGCCACCGCCTTGCCGGCGGGCCTGGACGATGCGCAGTACCTGCTGGAAGACGTACTGGCGACACACCCGGAGGCCCGCCGCCACGTTGGCATGACCTTCCCCGGCACCGAACACCCGCAGCCCCTGGCGTACTGGCAGGCCGATGACGGCAGCTGGCGCTACGCCTGGCCGGGCCAGATCGCCGGCAGCCCCTCGCCGCCGCAGACCGGACTGGCAGAACTGGTCAACGAACTGCACTACAGCCTCGGCCTGCCGGTGGCCGGCATCTATGTGATGGGCATCGTCAGCCTGCTGTATGGCATGGCGCTGCTGAGCGGCCTGGTGATCCACCTGCCGAGGCTGTTCGGCGACCTGTTCGCGCTGCGCCCGGGCCGCAACCTGAAGCAGCTGTGGCAGGACGCGCACAACGTGATCGGCGTGCTCAGCCTGCCTTTCCACCTGATGTTCGCAGTCACGGGCGCCCTGCTGTGCCTGGTGTTCGTGCAGATGGCCCTGCTCAATCCGCTGATCTACGACGGCAAGGCGCTGCAAGCGGTACCGACCGCGATGGACACTGCGCCGGTGCGCGATGCCAGCGGGATTCCGGCGCCACCGGGCAGCCTGCGCGTGCTGCATGCGCGCGCACTTGAAGTGGCCCGCGCGCAGGGCGTGGCCAACTTTGAACCGGCCTACCTGAAGCTGGCCAATGGCGGCGATGCCAACGCCACGATCGAGATCACCGGCGAGGCCAGTGGCACCCTCGGCCCGCTTGGTGCCGTGGCATTGGACGTCGCCACCGGCAACCTGCTCGCGTCGCAGCTGCCGGGCCAGCGCGACGCCAACCACGCCACGCTCAGCGCCGCCTACGCGCTGCACTTCGGTGAGTTCGGCAACGGCGTGGTGGTCTGGCTGTACTTCCTGCTCGGCCTCGGCGGTGCGTTCCTGTTCTACTCCGGCAACCTGCTGTGGATCGAGTCGCGGCGCAAGCGTCGCCAGCCACAACAGCCACGTGCCGGTGTGAACATGGCGCGGGCCACGGTCGGCGTGTGCATCGGCCTGTGCGTGGCGATCTCGGTCGCGTTCGTCACCGCACTGGTGCTGGAGCGGCTGGCACCGTCGGCGGTCGACCACGGCATCCGCTGGGCCTGCTTCGGCAGCTGGGCAGCCTGTGCGCTGTGGGCTGCACTGCGCCGCCCCGCGCAGGCCGCGCGCGAACTGCTGTGGGCCGCAGCGATCAGCACTGCACTGGTGCCGGTCCTGCACGGTGCACTCAATGGTGACTGGCTGTGGCGCGCCGCCGCGCGTGGCCAGTGGCCGCTGTTCTGGATCGATGCCATCGCGCTGGCCATGGCCTTCGGCTTCGCCCGCCTGGCCGTCGCCAGCCAGCGCCGCGCCCGCAACGGCGATCCGAACAGCGTCTGGGCGAACTGAAGCGTCGCCGGGCACGAGCCGGCGCTACCGCTGCGGGCGCTCTTCGCCCGGGTAACGACTCACTTCGATCAGGTTGCCATCCGGGTCGCGGAAGTACACTGATTCGATCGGTCCCAGCGCACCGGTACGCGCGACCGGCCCCTCCTCCACCACAATGGCCTGCGCCTGCAGGTGTGCCAGCACATCGACCATCACTGTGCGCGTGACCAGGCACAGATCGGCACTCCCCGGCGTGGGTCGCAGCGCATGCGGCTGCAGTGGCGCATTGGCCGGATGCAGGTTGATCTTCTGCTGGCCGAACTGCAGCGCGCTACGTCCCGCGCCGAAGCGTACGACCTGCATGCCGAGCACGCGCTGGTAGAAGTCACAGCTGCGTTCGATGTCGGCGACGGTGAGAACCAGGTGGTCCAGGCGTTCGAGATGGATCATGCGCAAAGCGTAGCGCCGCCGGCGTCATCGCACTGTGCGGTGTCGGGTCGCTGGCGTTGCGGCATGGCGCCGGGCATCGGCCCGGTGCCAGCAGGCGACTCAATCGCCGATGCGCGCCTTCTGCCACGGGCCGAGCATGGCGTTGAGCAGGCTGGCCTGCTCGTCGTCGCCGGTCAGCTCCCACATGAACACTCCGGCCAGGCCCTGCTCGCGGGCGAACTGCGCACGCAGGCCGATCGAACGCGGGTCCTCATAGCTGATGAGGATTTTCTGCCCGGCGTTGTACAGCCACGGGCTCTGCGCCTGCGGCTGCCAGTGTCTGGTCCAACCCGGCTGGTCGAGATAGCGCGCCTTGATCACCCGCCAGTCGCCGGCATCGGCCGGTGCACTGTAGGGCTGATACAGGCCGTCCGGTGCATCGCCGGTGACCTTGAAGCCGCGCCCGTAGAACGGCACGCCCAGCACCAGCTTGTCGGCCGGCACGCCATGTTCACGGTAGTACTGCACGGCGCCGGCCACGTTGTTCCAGCGGCGCAGCTCCGGCGCCAGCGGATCGGCCGGCACTTCATGCAAGGGCGCATTGAAGGTCGACACCGACGAGAAGCCGGTGCCCATGTCGTAGCTCATCAGGTTGATGAAATCGAACACCCTGGCCAGCGCCGGCAGGTCGTAGCTCGCCGCTGGATCATAGGGACCGTCGGTCTGCAGGCGGCCGGCGGCCAACGCGGCGGTCAGCAGCATCGGCTGGCCCACCTTGCGACCGCGTGCATCGAGTGCCTGGCGGAAGGACTGCGCAAGCCGGGTCAGGTTGGCGCGATCCTGCGGGCGATGCGCCAGCTCCTTCGGTCCGCCACTGACCGGGAATTCCCAGTCGATGTCCACGCCATCGAAGCTGCCGGCGTGGCGTTCGAAGAACAGCGCCATGCACGAATCGACCAGGCGCCTGCGGCTGGCCTCGGTCAGCGCTGCATCGGAGAACCCACCCGCGCCCCAGCCACCGATCGAAATCAGCGTGCGCAGGTGCGGATGCGCCTTCTTGAGTTCGGCCAGTGCGGCGAAATTCTTCGGCGCTTCCGCACCGACCGTGCAGCGGCCGTCCTCGATGGTGGAGAACGCGTAGAACAGGTGGGTCAGGCGCTCGGCCGGAATGCTCGACACCGGATAGCGCTCGGCCGATCCGCCAGGGTAGTAGGCGCCGAAGATCGGCGGCTGTGCGGGCGCTGCGTGCGCGGCAATGGGCAGGGCACCGGCAATCAGCACGGCAAGGACGGCCACGGTCTGGCGGAACATGGGATCTCCCGGTTCAAAGGCGCCGTCACGTTAGCAAACCGATGGGGCTGTGGTGCGGATGTCGCGGCATGTCGTCCCATGGACAGGTGCGATCCGTGCAACCGTGACAGAACGATGGCCGCGTGGCGGCGATCATGCACTGCAGCAGGACATGCAGCGACCTGGATGAGCTTCTCTTCACAACATCGAGGCAAAGAAAAAGCGGGCCGAAGCCCGCTTTTTCATTTGCGAAAGCGTGAGGACCAACGGTCCTCACCCACCGCACGATCAGCAGTACCGATTATTCGGCGCTGGCGCCTTCGCCCTCTTCGACTGCCTTCATCGACAGGCGGATACGGCCCTGCTTGTCGACTTCCAGCACCTTGACCTTGACCACATCGCCTTCCTTCAGCTTGTCGCCGACCTTCTCGACGCGCTCGCTGGAGATCTGCGACACGTGGACCAGGCCGTCCTTGCCCGGCAGGATGGTAACGAACGCACCGAAGTCCATGATCTTGGCGACCTTGCCTTCGTAGATGCGGCCCGGCTCGACGTCCGAGGTGATCTGCTCGATGCGGGCCTTGGCGGCCTGGGCAGCGATGGCGTTGACCGACGCGATGACGATGGTGCCGTCGTCCTGGATGTCGATCTGGGTGCCGGTTTCCTTGGTGATGGCCTGGATGGTCGAGCCACCCTTGCCGATCACTTCGCGGATCTTGTCCGGGTGGATCTTGATGGTCAGCAGGCGCGGCGCGTAGTCCGACAGCTCCTCACGCGGAGCGGTCAGGCCGTGGGCCATTTCACCCAGGATGTGCAGACGGCCAGCCTTGGCCTGCTGCAGGGCCTGCTTCATGATCTCTTCGGTGATGCCTTCGATCTTGATGTCCATCTGCAGGGCGGAAATGCCCTCAGCGGTACCGGCCACCTTGAAGTCCATGTCGCCCAGGTGATCTTCGTCACCCAGGATGTCGGACAGGACCACGAAACGGTCGCCTTCCTTGACCAGACCCATGGCGATGCCTGCCACCGGGGCCTTCACCGGCACGCCGGCGTCCATCAGCGCCAGCGACGAGCCGCAGACCGAGGCCATCGACGAGGAACCGTTCGACTCGGTGATTTCCGAAACAACGCGGATGGTGTACGGGAAGGCTTCCAGCGACGGCATGACAGCCAGCACGCCGCGCTTGGCCAGACGACCGTGGCCGATTTCGCGGCGCTTCGGGCCCATCATGCGGCCGCACTCGCCCACCGAGAACGGAGGGAAGTTGTAGTGGAACAGGAAGTTTTCCTTGTACTCACCGGCAACGGCATCGATGACCTGGCCATCACGGGCGGTGCCCAGGGTGATGGTCACGATGGCCTGGGTTTCGCCGCGGGTGAACAGCGAGGAACCGTGGGTACGCGGCAGCACGCCAGTCTTCACGGCGATCGGGCGGACGGTGTCCAGCGCACGGCCGTCGATACGGACCTTGGTGTCCAGCACCGAGTCACGCATGGTGCGGTATTCCAGCTCGCCGAATTCCTTCGACAGCTCGGCCGGGTTCCAGCCTTCGGCGGCCACGCGGCCCGCCAGGGCTTCGAACACGTCCTTCTTGATCGCCGAGATGGCGTCACGGCGCTGCAGCTTGTCGCGCACCTGGAAGGCTTCGCCCAGGCGCGGGCCGATGGCTTCCTTCAGCGCGGAGATCAGCGCGTCGTTCTTGGCCGGGGCTTCCCAGGTCGACGGCTTGGTGCCGGCTTCGACGGTCAGCTCGTTGATCGCGTTGATGACCTTCTGCATTTCGCGGTGACCGAAAGTCACGGCGCCCAGCATCACGTCTTCGGACAGCAGCGCGGCTTCGGATTCGACCATCAGCACGGCATTGGAGGTACCGGCAACGACCAGTTCCAGCTGCGAGTCAGCCAGTTCGCTGACGGTCGGGTTCAGGATGTACTCGCCGTTCTTGTAGCCGACCTTGGCAGCGCCGATCGGGCCCATGAACGGGGTGCCGGCCAGGGCCAGGGCAGCCGAGGCGCCGATCAGGGCCGGGATGTCGCCATCCACGTCCGGGTTCAGCGACATGACCGTGGCGATGATCTGCACTTCGTTCTTGTAGTCTTCCGGGAACAGCGGACGGATCGGACGGTCGATCAGACGCGAGATCAGCGTTTCCTTCTCGGTCGCACGGCCTTCACGCTTGAAGAAACCACCCGGGATGCGGCCGCCGGCGTAGAACTTTTCCTGATAATCGACGGTCAGCGGGAAGAAGTCCTGGCCTTCGCGCGCGCTCTTGGCGGCGACGGCGGTGACCAGCAGTACGGTGTCGTCCATCTTGACGATGACCGCGCCGCTGGCCTGGCGGGCGACTTCGCCGGTCTCAAGCGTGACGGTGTGCTTGCCGTACTGGAAGGTTTTGGTGATTTTTGCCACGGAGGGTGTCCTTGGGGATGCTGTCTGCGAATTTGGACCGTCGGCGACCCTTGCCGCCAGCGGGTGGCCGGATCGTTCCGGCCTGAATCGGGGATTGCGGTGCTACAAAACAAAACCGCGGCGCATCGCTGCGCCGCGGGGGATTCGTTGCTTAGCGACGCAGGCCAAGCTTTTCGATCAGGGCCTTGTAACGCTCGACGTCCTTCTTCTTCAGGTAGTCGAGCAGGCTGCGACGGCGGTTGACCATCTGCAGCAGGCCGCGGCGGCTGTGGTGATCCTTCTTGTGGGTCTTGAAGTGGCCGGTCAGCAGTTCGATGCGGGCGGTCAGCAGGGCAACCTGGACTTCCGGGGAGCCGGTGTCAGCGGCGCTGCGCTTGTTGTCTTCAATGACCTTCTGGGTGTCGATCGACATTTCTTTTATCTCTGTGATGCGTGGCCGGCAGGAACGCGCTTCGCGCACCGCCAGGCTCGCCGTGGACTACGAGGATGAAACCTGCGCGAGGCAGGTTGCCGGAAAACGGCCGCGAAATTGTAACGGCCAGGGGCTTCCGGGACAAGGACCGGGGCTGAACCACCCTGCCCCGGTCAGAGGTTGAAACGGCGCTGCGGGGCCAGCAGGCCACTGTCGTCGACCTGGCCCAGGCCCTGGACAGCATCGTCCGGACCGAACACGGCCACCAGGCCATGCGGCCAGGACGCGTCACGCTGGCGCTGGCCGACGCAGAAGCGGTGGGTCTGCCCGGCATCGAGGTCGACCCGCGGGTATCCAGCCAGGCCGGCTGCCAGCGGCAGCAGCAGCGCGTCCATGCCCGCCTCGTCGCCGGCCTCGGCCATCGCCCGCAACTGGTCCAGGGTGACCATCGCCGGCGCGCGGAACGGTTCGACCCACAGCCGGCGCAGCGCGCTGATGTGGGCGCCACAGCCCAGGCGTTCGCCGAGATCGCGGGCCAGGCTGCGGATATAGGTGCCGGAGCCACAGGTCACGCGCAGGTGCAGGCGCCCGGGCAGCTGTTCGAGCACCTCGATCGCGTGCACCTGGACCTCGCGCTCCGGAGCCTCGATGGCCTCGCCGCGGCGGGCCTTCACATACAGCGGTTCCCCGCCCTGCTTCAGCGCCGAATAGATCGGAGCCCGCTGACGGATGTTCCCCGTCAGTGGCGCCAGCGCAGCCTGCAGGGCCTCGGCGCTGATCACCGGCACCGGGCGCTGCACCAGCACCTGGCCCTCGGCATCATCGGTATCCGTGGTCTGGCCGAGGACGATCTCGGCATCGTACGCCTTGGCCGAACCCAGCAGCAGGCCGGCGATCTTGGTGGCCTCGCCGAAGCATAGTGGCAGCAGGCCGGTGGCCAACGGGTCGAGGCTGCCGGTGTGGCCACCCTTCTCGGCACGGAACAGGCGGCGCGCCACCTGCAGGGCGGCGTTGGAGCTCATGCCGGTCGACTTGTCGAGCAGCAGGATGCCATCCAGGCGGCGGAACTGAATTCGGGTCATGGCAGGAATGTGTAGGGCCGAGCCATGCTCGGCTGCCGCAGCGCGGTCTGCGTCAGACGTCGCACAGCCGGAATGCAACGACGCCGGGCATGCCCGGCGTCGCGCGGTTATTCGTCGTCGCTCGCGCGACGCTTCTCCGCGGCCAGCGTATCGGGCAGGTCGCGCAGGATGTTGTCGATGTGCTCACCACGGTCGACCGAGTCGTCGTAGTGGAAATGCAGCTCCGGCACGTGGCGCAGCTTCATCGCGCGGGCCAGGTCCATGCGCAGGCGGTAGCCCAGCTCCTTCAGGCCGGCCACGGCTTCAGCCGAGCGTTCCGGCATCAGGGCGGTGACGAACACCTTGGCATGGGCCATGTCGCGGGTGATTTCCACGTCGGACACGCTCACCGAGGGCAACCCGTGCTCGCGCACGGCGTTGTGCACCAGGGTGCCGAGTTCACGGCGCAGCTGGGCGGAGACACGGTCGGTTCGATGGAAAGTCTTGGGCACGAGCAGCTCTTGGTTCAGTTGTCGCCCGACCAACGGTCGGGCGCTACCTTTGATTCGATTGTCGCCCGACCAACGGTCGGGCGCTACAGGTACATGATAGGGCCCGACCGTTGGTCGGGCCACCTTGCAGCATTACAGGGTGCGCGGCACTTCGATACGCTCGAAGCACTCGATCTGGTCGCCCGGCTTGACGTCGTTGTAGGCCTTCACCGCGATACCGCATTCGGTACCGTTGCGGACTTCCTCGACGTTCTCCTTGAAGCGACGCAGCGATTCCAGCTCGCCCTCGAAGATCACCACGCTGTCGCGCAGCACGCGGATCGGCTTGTTGCGCTTGACCACGCCCTCGATGACCATCGAGCCGGCAACGGCGCCCAGCTTGGAGCTGCGGAAGACGTCGCGGACCTCGGCGATACCGATGATCTCTTCGCGGATCTCCACGCCCAGCAGACCGGATGCCACCTGCTTCACCTGATCGATCACGTCATAGATGATCGAGAAGTAACGCAGGTCGACGCCGTTGGATTCAATGATGCGACGGGCCGAAGCATCCGCACGCACGTTGAAGCCGATGACGGTGGCCTTCGAAGCAGCCGCCGAGTTGGCATCCGATTCGGTGATGCCGCCGACGCCGGAGTGGATCACGTTGATGCGGATGTCTTCGTTGGACAGCGCGACCAGTGCCTGGCTCAGGGCCTGCACCGAACCCTGCACGTCGGCCTTGATGACCAGGTTGAGGACCTGCTGGCCCTCGCCCTTGCCCAGGGTCGCCATGATGTCTTCCATGCGGCTGCCAGCGGTGGCGACCAGGCGCGATTCACGGCGTTTGGTCTCACGCTGCTGGGCAACATCCTTGGCCAGGCGCTCGTCCTCGACCACCACGAAGTCGTCTCCGGCTTCCGGCACACCGGACAGGCCCAGGACCTGCACCGGGATCGACGGGCCGGCGAACTCCGGCTGCTTGCCGGTTTCGTCGAACAGCGCACGCACGCGGCCGTACTGGATACCGCACACCAGGTAGTCGCCCTTCTTCAGGCGGCCCTGCTGCACCAGCACCGTAGCGACCGGGCCGCGGCCCTTGTCCAGCGACGATTCGATCACCACGCCCGAGGCGCGACCTTCGTCGACGGCCTTCAGTTCCAGCAGTTCGGCCTGCACCGACACCGCGTCCAGCAGGTCGTCGATGCCCAGGCCGGTCTTGGCCGAGATCTCCACCATCTGGATGTCACCACCGAACTCTTCGGCCACGACCTGCTCGGAGAGCAGCTCGTTCTTGACCCGCATCGGGTCGGCACCGGACTTGTCGATCTTGTTGATCGCCACGATCAGCGGCACACCCGCCGAACGGGCGTGCTGGATCGCTTCCTTGGTCTGCGGCATGACGCCGTCGTCGGCAGCAACCACCAGCACCACGATGTCGGTCAGCTTGGCACCGCGGGCACGCATCGAGGTGAACGCGGCGTGGCCCGGGGTATCCAGGAAGCTGATGACGCCCTTGGGCGTCTCGACGTGGTAGGCGCCGATATGCTGGGTGATGCCGCCGGCTTCGCCGTGGGCAACCTTGGTGCGGCGGATGTAGTCCAGCAGCGAGGTCTTGCCGTGGTCCACGTGACCCATGATGGTGACCACCGGCGGGCGCTGTACGGCTTCGCCCTGGTTTTCACCGGTCGAAGCCAGCAGCGCGTCTTCGGCATCGTTGTCGTTGGCACGGATCGCCTTGTGGCCGAGTTCTTCGGTCACCAGCGCAGCGGTGTCGTGGTCGATGGACTGGGTGATGGTCGCCATCACGCCCATCTTGAACAGCGCCTTCACCACCTCGCCGCCCTTCAGCGCGAGCTTCTGCGCCAGGTCGGCCACGGTGATGGTCTCGCCGATCGCGACTTCACGCACGACCGGTGCAGTCGGGCGTTCGAACGCGTGCGGACCGGCATTGTTGCCACCACGCGACATGTCGCGACGGCCACCGGACTGGTTGCGGCCACCCGGACGTCCACGCGAATTGCTGTTGTTGCTGTTGCCACGACGCGCACGGTCGGCGGCCGACAGGTGCATCTGGCCGGCGAAGCGGTCGCCCGGGCCACGCTCGTTGCGCGGCGCGCTGCGGTTGTTGCGCTCGTCGTTGCGCGGCGGCGGCGGCGGAGCACCACGCGGCGCAGCCGGGG
>NZ_KV791433.1:0-26098 GCF_001807895.1 Stenotrophomonas sp. HMSC10F07 | reverse complement strand
TCAGTGCCGACCAACGGTCGGCACCCACCGGAATGCCGGTTTGGTGGGTGCCGACCGTTGGTCGGCACTACCGGTCAATGCGAGCGCTGCACCGCGTAGCGGGCCAGGCCGCGCAGGGCAGCCACGGCGTCATTGTCGCCCAGGCCGTCGAGCGCACGCTCGGCGGCTTCGGCGTACTCTTCGGCACGGCGGCGGCTGTACTCCAGGCCGCCGGTAGCGCGGATCGCGGCCAACACCTCCGGCATCGCCGAGGCATCGCCGTCCTGCACGATGGTGCGCAGGCGCTCGCGGGTGGCGCCGTCGGAGTGCGCCATCGCGTGGATCAGCGGCAGCGTCGCCTTGCCTTCGGCCAGATCATCGCCCAGGTTCTTGCCCAGCTCGTCGGCGTTGGCCGAGTAGTCCAGCACGTCGTCGGCGATCTGGAATGCGTAGCCCAGGTGCATGCCGTAGTCGAACAGGGCCTGCTGGGTCGCCTCATCCACGCCGCTGGCCAGCGCGCCCAGGCGGGTGCCGGCGGCGAACAGCACCGCGGTCTTGCGCTCGATCACGCGCAGGTAGGCGGCTTCGTCGGTATCCGGGTTGTGCACGTGCAGCAGCTGCAGCACTTCACCCTCGGCGATGCGGTTGGTGGCATCGGCCAGGATCTGCATCACCGGCATGCGCTCCAGCTCGACCATCAGCTGGAAGCTGCGCGAGTACAGGAAGTCGCCCACCAGCACGCTGGGCGCGTTGCCCCACAGCGCGTTGGCGGTGCTGCGGCCACGCCGCAGGCTGGACTCGTCCACCACGTCGTCGTGCAGCAGGGTAGAGGTGTGGATGAACTCGATGATCGCCGCCAGCTGGTGGTGCTCCGGGCCGGCCTGGCCGACCGCGTGGCCGGCCAGCATCACCAGCATCGGGCGCAGGCGCTTGCCGCCGGCGGAAATGATGTGGTCGGCGATCTGGTTGATCAGCACGACGTCCGAGGACAGCCGGCGCCGGATCAGGGCGTCGACGGCGGCCATGTCGGCCGCGGCAAGCGACTGGATCTGGGGCAGGCCCAGGGCGGGACGGGTGTCTTCGGTGATGGTCATGCGATCAGGCTTTCAGGCTCACCATCGATTATAGGCGCTGGCCGTGGATTCGGGCGCAAACCGGTCCGAGCGGCAATTCCAGCCCGGCCTGCGCGGCCCTTCGCGTGAATACGTATGCAGGTTGCGCCATGCCCGCGAGGCCACCGCTAAGCTTGCCGGATCAGGATTTCGGCCCGCTGCCGGCGGGTCCCGCATGCCCGGAGGGGGGCTGTCGATGTCGCACTATCCATGGTGGCGCGGAGCCGTCATCTACCAGATCTACCCGCGCAGTTTCCTCGATGCCAACGGCGATGGGGTGGGCGACCTGCCGGGCATCATCGAGCGCCTGGACCACATTGCCGCGCTGGGCGTGGATGCGATCTGGATCTCGCCGTTCTTCAAGTCCCCCATGGCCGACTTCGGCTACGACATCGCCGACTACCGCGACGTCGACCCGCTGTTCGGCAGCCTGGACGACTTCGACCGCCTGCTGGCCAAGGCCCACGGCCTGGGCCTGAAGGTGATGATCGACCAGGTGCTGAGCCATACCTCGATCGAGCATGCCTGGTTCCGCGAGAGCCGCCAGGACCGCAGCAATCCGAAGGCGGACTGGTACGTCTGGGCCGACCCGCGCGAGGACGGCACCCCGCCCAACAACTGGCTGTCACTGTTCGGCGGCTGTGCCTGGCAATGGGAGCCGCGCCGCGAGCAGTACTACCTGCACAACTTCCTGGTCGACCAGCCGGACCTGAACTTCCATCACCCGGACGTGCAGCAGGCCACCCTGGACAATGTCCGCTTCTGGCTCGATCGCGGCGTGGATGGCTTCCGCCTGGATGCGATCAACTTCTGCTTCCACGATGCGCAGCTGCGTGACAACCCGCCCAAGCCGGCGGAGAAGCGGGTGGGGCGCGGCTTCAGCCCGGACAACCCGTACGCTTACCAGTACCACTACTACAACAATACCCAGCCGGAGAACCTGCCGTTCCTGGAGCGCTTGCGCGCGCTGCTGGATCAGTACCCGGGCGCGGTCAGCCTGGGCGAGATCTCCTCGGAGGACTCGCTGGCGACCACCGCCGAGTACACCCGCGATGGCCGCCTGCACATGGGGTACAGCTTCGAGCTGCTGGTGAACGACTACAGCGCGGCCTACATCCGCGACACGGTCTCACGCCTGGAAGCGGCGATGACCGAAGGCTGGCCGTGCTGGGCGGTTTCCAATCACGACGTGGAGCGGGCGGTCAGCCGCTGGGGCGGCCATCCGGCTGACCCGCGCCTGGCGCGGATGCTGGTGGCGATGCTGTGCTCGCTGCGCGGTTCGGTCTGCCTGTACCAGGGCGAGGAGCTCGGCCTGGCCGAGGCCGAGGTGCCATTCGAGGCCCTGCAGGACCCCTACGGCATCACCTTCTGGCCGAACTTCAAGGGCCGTGATGGCTGCCGCACCCCGCTGCCGTGGACCGATGCACCGCTGGCCGGCTTCACCAGCGGCCAGCCCTGGCTGCCGATTCCGGCCGAGCACCGGGCGGCGGCGGTGGCCGTGCAGGAGCGCGATCCGCTCTCGGTCCTGGCCGCATTCCGGGCCTTCCTGGCCTGGCGGCATACCCAGCCGGCCCTATTGCATGGCAGCATTCGATTCATCGAGAGCGCCGAGCCAGTGCTGCTGTTCGAGCGTATGCTTGCAGATGAAACCCTCCTGCTGGCCTTGAACCTGTCGGCCGAGGCGGTGACCCATCCGCTGCCGCCGGGCAACTGGCAGCAGGTGGCGGTACCGGGCCCGGATGCGGGCACGGTGCAGGGCAACGAACTCCAGCTGCCGCCGCGCGCGGTGTATTGCGCCCGACGCAGCTGACCGTTTTCTCCGGTGGCGGTACTTGCGGGGACGGGGCCGAAGCGCCCCGTCCCTTTTTTGTGGGTGGGATTCCGGTGAAAGGCATCCACGCATGGCGTGGATCTACCGGCCCGTTGACCTCGTGCCGCGCGAAGGTCGCCTCGCCCGTTCAGTAGATCCACGCCATGCGTGGATGGGCCTTGCCAACCAACGGCCGGCATCCACGCAAAAGAAAACCCGCTGCCTGCGCAGCGGGTTTCCGGTCCTGCTCCCTTTGTGTTGCCGGCCAGCGGCCGACGCTACCGGGTTCGGGGTGCCAGCCAGCGGCCGGCACGACCCGGCCGTGATCAGAACTTGTAGTTCACGCCCAGCATGTAGGTGCGGCCCCACTCGATGTACTCCAGCGGGCGGTCCTTGCTGCCGGCGTAGGTGCGGTACGGCTCGTTGGTCAGGTTGCTGCCCTGCAGAAGCAGGGTCAGGCCACGCAGGGCACTGCTGTCGCTGAAGGTGTAGCTGACCTGCGCATCGGTCACGTTCTCGCCGACAACGTAGCGCAGGCTGCGGTTGCCGTTGAAGTTGCCGATCTCGCCGATGAAGTCCGAACGCCGGCGCTGGCTGACGCGTGCTTCAAAGCCGCTGCGCTCGTAATACGCGGTGAAGTTGTACACGCGCTTGGACAGGCCCGGCAGGCTGATCGGATCACTGCCCACGCTGGAGGCGCTCTCCGGGTCCAGGATGGTGATGTCGCTCTTGTTGAAGGTCGCGCTGGCCTGCACACCGAAGCCACGCAGGCTGTCGGTCAGCATCTCCAGCGGGAACGATGCGGTCAGTTCCAGGCCCTTCAGCGTGCCGCCCTTGCCGTTCTGCGGGGCGGAGAAGGTGCCGGTGTACTGAACCGGCGCCGCACCTTGCTGAGGAACGTAGTTGCGAAGCAGTTCGGTGAAGTCGTAGTTGTCGACCGACTGGGTGTAGACGTAGCTCTTCAGGTCCTTGTAGAAGATCGCGGCAGCCACGTAGGCCTTCTCGCCGAAGTACTTCTCATAGGACAGGTCCAGCGCGGTGGCACGCCACGGGTCCAGCAGCGGATTGCCGCCGCTGCCGCCGGGGCGGCCGGTGCCGGTGTCCACGCCGAACTCCAGGCCGGCGCGCATCTGGTCCACACGCGGGCGCGCGACCTGCTTTGCAGCGGCGAAGCGCAGCGTCTGCTGGTGCGGGAACAGGAAGGCCAGGTTCAGGCTCGGCAGCCAATCGTTGTAGGTGCGGCCGTTCGAGTACGGCTGCACGTTGTTGCCGGCCGACTGCGAGCTGTCCCAGTAGCGCGAATCCGAACTCTGGTCGGTGTGCTGCATCTGCACGCCGATGTTGCCGCGTACGCCGACTTCACCGATGTCGGCGTTGATGTTCAGGCGCGCCCAGGCGGTGGTGATTTTCTCCCGTACCGTCCACGACTTGGGAATCAGGTAGTCCAGGTTGTCGACCGGGTTGAAGGTCATGTAGCGGCCCACTGCGGCCGGCACGTCCCAGGCCGGGATGGTGCCGAGGCCGGCGAAGCCCAGGTTGACCGGGCGGTACTGCAGGTCCGAGGCGATGTTGGCGTCGCCCTGCGCCCCCAGCAGGATGTTGCCTTCGGACTGGGTCTTCACCTTGCGGCGGTCGGCGTAGTTCACGCCGATGTCGATGTCCGGCGCCCACGACGCGAGGGCATCGGGCAGGGCAATGGTGGCGGCCAGCTTGCCACCCTTCAGGCGGTCTTCCACCTTCGGCACCTTGCCGTAGCCGGAACCGTAGATGGTGTTGGTCAGGAACAGGGCGTCGGGGTTGGAATAGTTCAGCCCTGGGCTGATCTGCGAGAACCCGTCCTGGCGGATCGTCACGCCGACCGTATCCAGTTGCGGCATCGGGGTCAGCTGCAGGTTGTTTTCCAGGTTCAGCTCGTCGCGCGTGGCCTTGGAGTAGTTCAGGTCGGCGACCAGCTTGACGCCACTGAAGTTGAACTCGTTGTTCCAGCCGAACGCATCGATCTTGTCCTTGCGCTTGTTGTACATGCCGCGCACCAGCGGATACACGCCACTGGCAGTGCCACCGGTGAACGAGCCATTGGCGTTGACCTGCGGGTTGCTGACCAGCAGGCCCGGGGTGTAGTTGCCGTTGTAGTTGCTGAGGTTCAGCTCGAACTGGTTGGCGGTGTCGATCTGCTCGGCTTCAGTGTGGAATGCATCGAAGGTGCTGGTCCAGCTGTTGTTCGGCCGGAACTGGATCGTGGCCATCACGCCGTCGCGCTTGTTGTTGCCGGTGCGGCGCAGCGCCTTGATGCCATCGGAGAAGTAGGTGCCGGCACCCACGCCCGGACGGTCGCCCTTGTCGGTGTGCTCGGTGGTCCACGGTTCGTACAGGCCGACCTGGTTCTCCTGGATCGGCATGTCGCTGTGCGCATAGCCGATGGCGATGCCCAGGGTCTTGTCCAGGAACTGGTCGATGTAGCTGGCGCTGAAGCGGTTGCCGTACGGATCGGTGTTGGCCGCGCGGCCCAGCGAGCTCTTCTGGTAGCGGCCACTGACCGCGATCACGCGCTCGCCGAAGCTGAGCGGGCGAGCGGTCTGCATGTCGATGGTGCCCGACAGGCCCTGTCCGACCAGCGCCGCGTCCGGGGTCTTGTACACGGTCACGCCGTTGACCAGTTCGGACGGATACTGGTCGAACTCGACGCCACGGTTGTCGCCGGTGCTGACCACTTCGCGGCCATTGAGCAGGGTGGTGGCGAAGTCCGGCGACAGGCCGCGCACGCTGATCACCTGCGCACGGCCGGCAACGCGCTGGGCGGCCAGGCCGGGCAGGCGCGAAATGGACTCGGCGATGCTGACGTCGGGCAGCTTGCCGATGTCTTCGGCGGAGATCGCTTCGACCACCGAGGTGGCGTCCTGCTTGACCGCGATCGCGCTCTCGATGCCGCGGCGGATGCCGGTGACCTGCACCGTATCGAGGTTGGTGGCGGCGGTGCCGGCCGGCGTGGTGGTGCTCTGCGTGGACTGTGCCGACGCCAGCGTCGGCGCCAGGACAACGGCCAGCGCGATGCTGAGCGCGCTGCGCTTGTGGTTCAACATTTTCCCCTCCCAGGCAATGTTGCAGATCGATTTGTGAGCGTTCCGGCGGCGCCGTGAACGTGCGACGCGGTGGCCGCTGTCGTCGCCGCTATGGTAGGCAGCGCGTTCTTCGCGGGAATCACCCTGCATACGTATTCAATGGCGTCTGCAGGGATGTAATCGCTTTCAAGTGTCTCGTTCTGTAGAGCCGAGCCATGCTCGGCTGCATTTCGGCGCTACGCACCGCCGCCCGAGCGTGGGCTCGGGCGCTACGGGGGCGCAGGCAGGAAAACGTTCAGCGGATCGGCGTGAAGCGAATGGCCTGGCCACCGCCGGGTGCCAGCACCAGCGTCAGTGCATCGGCGCTGGTCACTTCGCGGGTTTCGCGAACGAACGCGAACGGGCTGCTGCGGAAATCCGCGCCCTCGCCATCGCGGTAGATCTCGGCGCGGTAGCGTACGCCCGGTTCCAGGAAGCCCAGCGATACCGGCAGCACGCGGCCGTGCTCGTCGGTGATGCTGCCGAGGAACCAGTCGCGGCTGTTGCGGTCGCGGCGCACGATCGTCACGTAGTCACCCACTTCGCCATCGAGCACGCGGCTCTGCTCCCAGTCCACCGCCACGTCCTCGATGAAACGGAACGCCTCGCGATGCTGCAGGTAGTGTTCGGGCAGGTCGGCGGCCATCTGGATCGGGCTGTACAGCACCACGTACAGCGCCAGTTGGCGGGCCAACGTACTGGGGATGGCCTGGCCGTGGCGGCCCTTCAGGCTGAGGATGCCGGGGGTGTAATCCATCGGCCCGGCCAGCATGCGGGTGAACACCAGGTTGACCTCGTGCTCAGGCGGGTTCGGTGGCTGGCCCCAGGCGTTGTACTCCATGCCGCGAGCGCCTTCGCGCGAGATCCAGTTGGGATAGGTGCGGCGCAGGCCGGTATCCTTGATCGGCTCATGCGGGTTCACCGACAGGTGCCGGCGCGCGGCTTCCTGCACCACCTTCAGATGGTGGCGGGCCATGAACTGCCCGTCATGCCACTCGCGCCACAGTGGGCCCCCCGTGGGATTGCGGCGGTCGACCTGGCCGTCGTCGCAGACGTAGCCGGTCTTGAACTGGTCCACGCCCAGTCGTGCGTAGAAGTCCAGCGCGGCGCCCAGCTGGGCCTCGTAATGTTCGATGGCGCAGCCGGTTTCGTGGTGACCGATCAGATGCACGCCCTTGTTCAGGCCATACGCCGACAGCGCTTCGATGTCGAAATCGGGCGTGGCACGGGTGAAATCGAAATCGTAGCCATTGCCGACCCAGTTACCGTCCCAGCCCGGATTCCAACCTTCCACCAGCACGCCGCGGAAGCCGTGTGCAGCGGCGAAATCGATCACCTTCTTCGTCTTGGCGGTGGTGGCCGCGTGCTTCGGCCCGGTCGCCCAGCTCTCGTTGTCCAGGTGCATCGACCACCACACGCCCAGGTACTTGGCTGGCTTCACCCAGCTCACATCGCCCAGCGCGTTGGGTTCGTTGAGGTTGAGGATCAGGTCCGATTCGACCAGGCCGCCGGCACGGTCGGCGATCTGCAGCGTGCGCCACGGCGTGGCGAAGGGCAGGGTGCGGCGCACCTTCCAGCCTTCGGCCGAGGGCGACAGCTGCGCGCGCAGGCGCTGTCCCCCGCTGCGGCGCAGCCACATGCCGGCGTAGTCCACCAGCGCGGCCTCGTGAATGGCCACATGCAGGCCATCGCGGCTGCGCAGGGTCATCGGCGTATGCACCAGCGGTACTTCGTGCAGCGGGGTGCGCTGGTACAGGTACTCGTAGTGGATCGGCTCGCCGGCCGGGATCCACCACGCGGTGGAGTCCTGTGCGATGGCGAACTCGGTCAGCTCGTCATCGATGATGGCCTCGCGCAGATTCGGCTGTTCGGGGAACACGTAGCGGAAGCCGAGGCCATCGTCGTAGACGCGGAACACTACATCCAGCCGGCGCTTGCTGCCGGTGGTTTCGGCCAGCTGCACGGTCAGCTCGTTGTAGTGGTTGCGAGTGAGCCGGCGTTCGCCCCACGGCTGTTCCCAGGTGTCATCCACGCTGTGCCGCTGCTGGCCCAACAGGGTGAAATCGCGGTCTAGGCGACCGTCGCGGAGGGCGAAGCCGAGCTTCGAATCCTCCACCACAGTGTCGCCCAGACGCTCGACCCGGTAGCGGGCCGTGCCGCCGTCCAGCACCAGGCTGACCTTCAACACCTTGCCCGGCGATTCGACGCTGGCCACCTGGGGCGCGGCCTGTACCAGCGTGGCCCATCCGATCAGGGCCAGGCCCAGCATGTGCGCGAACACCGCGCGTACAGCAGTGGGTGACATCGGCAGTTGCCCTCCCAAGGCGCCGTTGGCAGACCCGGACCATAAGCCAGCGCGGCAGGTGCGCTACCGCGTGACGCCATGAATACGTATGCAACTGGACGCAGCCGACAGCCCCGCGTCTACCATGGGGCCAGGGCACCTTGAGGGAGGGGCCGCGCCCGCCCGCCGGCAACGTCGGTGCGGACCTACAACGCGTGCAGAGAGGGAGGGAGGCCGACGGGCGCAAGCCGGTCCGCCGCTTCGATGCTGAAGATCATTTGCCTGACCGCTGCCCTGGGGGCAGCGCTGGGATCGACCGCGCAGGCGGCCGACCTGCAATTCGATGGCCGCCATGCGCGTGCCGAAGCCGCTGCCAACGGCAGCTTCGTGCTGCATGCGCGCACACCGGAAGGGCGCGGCGAGGTGCGCATCGCGCCGATGCCGATGCGCAGCCAGACCGGCAGCGTGATGTTCGATGCCCTGTTCGCGCTGGCCCAGCAGGAGATGGAACAGGACCGCGTGGACGCGATTCGCGATCCCGCGTTCGACGAAGGCCGACCGGTGCCGTGCGAGTGCTTCCAGACCGGCGCGCGCTGGCCCTATGTGTGGACGCGCGATGTCAGCTTTGCCGCCGATCTGGCGCTCGCACGCCTGGACCCGAAGCGCACCCGGCAGTCGCTGCAGTTCAAACTGTCGGCGGCGCGCGACGGGCACACGCCCGGCCTGTTTGTGGCGCAGGACACCGGTTCCGGTGGCAGCTGGCCGATCAGCAGCGACCGCGTGGTGTGGTTCCTGGCGGCTCGCCAGTTGCTGGAGGATCGCGCATTTGCCGACCAGGTCTGGCAGGCGCTGCAGGGCACGCTGGCGCAGGACCGCGCGATGGTGTTCGACGCGCAGATGGGCCTGTACCGTGGCGAGACTTCGTTCCTGGACTGGCGCGAGCAGACCTATCCGGACTGGACCCGCGAGGATGTGCGCTTCATCGGTGATTCCTATGCACTGTCCACCAACGTGCTGCACTACCAGGCACTGCGCCTGGCCGAACGCCTGGCCGGGCAGCGAGGCGATGCCCGCGCGGCCGATTACAAGGCCTGGGCCGACGCATTGGCGCAGCAGATCGATGCGCGCTTCTGGCGCGAGGATATCGGCCAGTACATGAGCTACATCGGCGAAGCGGCGCACCCGGTGCCTTACGCCAAGGTCGATCTGCTCGGCCTGTCGCTGGGCATCCTTGCCGAGGTGCTGCCGCCCGAGCGCGCGCGGCGTGCGCTGGCAGCTTATCCGATGGGGCCAGCCGGCAGCCCGGTGGTCTGGCCGCAGGAAGCGCAACAGCCGATCTATCACAACCGGGCGATCTGGCCGTTCGTCAGTGCCTACTCGCTGCGTGCGGCGCGGCAGCTGGACGATGCGCCGCGCATCGCCGCCGAGATCCGCTCGCTGATGCAGGGTGCCGCGCTGGCCGGTTCCAACATGGAGAATTACGAGCTGGTCAGCCAGGCCGTGCATGTCGATGAAGGCGCGCTCAGCGGGCCGGTGGTCAATTCGGAGCGCCAGCTGTGGTCGGTGGCTGGGTATCTGTCGATGGTGCTCGAAGGCGTATTCGGCGTACAGGCTGACGGCCGCGTGCAGCCCAAGCTGCCAGCCGCGCTGGTCCCCGAACTGTTCGGCAAGCAGCGCCGCATCTCCCTGGAGGCCGATGGCAAGCGCTATGTGCTGGAGCGGCCGAAGCAGGTGGGTGATGGCCTGCTGGTGGCGGGCCAGGTAAAGACGCGTGGTGCCACCACCACCGTGCAGCTGGTGGCCACCGCAGCGGCACCGCGCAGCGTGGCGACGACGGCCGACGCCAATGCGCGCGCACCGGCCACGCCGGCCGCGCCGCAGGCGCGACGCAAGGGCAGGCGCTGGAACATCGAGGTCGCTGCCGGCCAGGTGCTGTGGCAGGACGGTCGCGCGCTCACCGCCAGCAATGGCCTGGCACGCATCGGTGACGATGGCCTGCAGCATTGCCTGAGCCTGACCCGGCGCGACGGCGCATTGGAATCGCTGCACAGCCCGATGGTCTGCGTCGGTCCGCAGCAGCGACTGAAGGGTGCCGAGCGCTGGCAGTTCACCTCGGCCAAGGCGGGGCAGGTGCGCCTGCGCCTGCAGTACAGCAACCCGAATGGGCCGATCAACACGGGCGTGACCGCCGCGGTAAAGCAGCTGGCGCTGCAGTGCCCTGGCCAGCCGTTGCAGCGGCACACCGTCACCCTGCCGCACAGCGTGGCCGTGCAGGACTCGACCTCGGCGACGTTCCCGGTGCCGAAGGGCCGATGCGCGGTTACGCTTGAAGAGGGCTTCAACATGAGCACACTGCAGCATTTCGCGCACTACACCGGGGGCAAGGGCGGGCGCGACGGCGTGCTCAACCAGGCGCAGGTGCAGGCGCTGACGGTGGCGCCCGTGGCTGTAGAGGGCGCACGATGAATCGCCCCGCCAAACCCCAGCTGTCGTTCTGGCAGATCTGGAACATGTGTTTCGGTTTTCTCGGCATCCAGTTCGGCTTCGCCCTGCAGAATGCCAACGCCAGCCGTATCTTCGAGACGCTGGGCGCGGACATCGACGCGGTACCGGGGCTGTGGATCGCCGCGCCGCTGACCGGCCTGCTGGTGCAGCCGGTGATCGGCTACCTGTCCGACCGCACCTGGACGCGCTGGGGGCGGCGCCGTCCGTTCTTCATGATCGGTGCGGTGCTGACCACGCTGGCCCTGCTGGTGATGCCGAATTCGCCGATGCTGTGGATCGCGGCCGGCACGCTGTGGGTGCTCGATGCCTCGATCAACGTATCGATGGAGCCTTTCCGTGCCTTTGTCGGCGACCAGCTGGCGCCACGCCAACGTCCGGCCGGCTACGCGATGCAGAGCTTCTTCATCGGCGTGGGCGCCATCGTCGCCAGCTTCCTGCCGTTCATCCTGGCCCACTTCGGGGTCGCCAATACGGCCGCCGCCGGTGAGGTGCCGGACACCGTGCGCTATGCGTTCTACTTCGGCGCGGTGGTGCTGCTGGCGGCGATCACCTGGACGGTGGTCAGTACCCGCGAATATTCACCAGCAGAACTGGCTGCCTTCGATGATGCCGAACCGCCGGCGCATCATGCGGGAGCGGTGATCAACGGCCCGGCCCCATGGACGCGGGTGGCCCTGTGGCTAGGGCTGGGTGTGCTGTTGGCGCTGCTGATCACCTGGCGACAAGGCGACAGGATGCTGTACGTGCTGGCAGGCCTGTGCGCCGGCTACGGCCTGCTGCTGGCGGCCGCGCGCGCGTTGCCGGCCACGCATATGCTGGCCGCCATCGTCGGCGACCTGCGCGCGATGCCGGTGACCATGCGCCGCCTGGCGTGGGTGCAGTTCTTCTCATGGTTCGCGCTTTTCGCCATGTGGATCTACACCACTGCTGCGGTGGCCGGTACCCACTTCGGTTCGACCGATCCACAGTCGGCGGCCTACAACGAAGGTGCCAACTGGGTGGGCGTGCTGTTTGGCGCCTACAACGGCTTCGCCGCGCTGGCCGCGGTGCTGATTCCGCCGATGGTGCGTGCGCTCGGCCTGCGTTGGAGCCACCTGGTCAACCTGTGGCTGGGCGCTGCCGGCCTGGTCTCACTGATGTTCATCCGCGACCCGCACTGGCTGCTGCTGTCGATGGTGGGTGTGGGTTTTGCCTGGGCATCGATCCTGTCGTTGCCGTATGCACTGCTGTCCGACAGCGTGCCGGCGTCGAAGATGGGCGTGTACATGGGCATCTTCAATTTCTTCATCGTGATCCCGCAGCTGGTGGCGGCCAGTGCGCTCGGCTTTGCCCTGCGCGCATGGCTGGGTGGCCAGCCGATGCATGTGCTGGTGTTGGGCGGCTGCAGCCTGTTCATCGCCGGCCTGTGCGTGCTGCGGGTTCCGTCCCGTCCGGAGGTGGTGTGATGCGTGGTGTCCTGGCTGTTGCCGTTTCCCTTGCCCTGTTCGCCGGCCAGGCCGTGGCCACGCCGCGCCCGGACTACGTCGGCACCACCGAACCGTTCGCCAGCGATGCGGTGTATTTCGTGGTCACCGACCGCTTCGTCAACGGTGATCCATCCAATGACCATCGCGACCAGGGTGGCGCGCACCGCACCTTCGACATCCCGGTGCCATGCCCGGACAAGGTGGATGGCAACATCGGCTATCTCGGCGGCGACTTCCGTGGTGTACTCGACAACGCGCAGTACATCCGCAACCTGGGTTTCGGCGCGGTATGGATCACGCCGATCGTGGACAACCCGGACGAAGCATTCACCGGCAGCAAGCCGATCAGCTGCACCAGCACGCTGACCGATCGCGGCAAGACCGGCTACCACGGTTACTGGGGCATCAACTTCTACAAACTCGACGAGCACCTGCCCAGCAAGGACCTGGACTTTGCCGGGCTGACCAAGGGCCTGCACGGTGCCGGCTTGAAGGTGGTGCTGGACATCGTCGGCAACCACGGTTCGCCGGCCTGGACCATGCCGATACGGCAGCCGCAGTTTGGCCAGATCTTCGACAAGGACGGAACGCTGATTGCCGACCACCAGAACCTGCCACCGCAGAAGCTGGACCCGAAGCACAACCCGCTGCACGCGTTCTACAACAACATCGGCCCGGTCGACAGCAAGGACGGCTCGATCTTCGACGGCAACCTCGCCGAACTGTCCGACTTCAACCAGGACAATCCGGCGGTGATGGACTATCTGGTCGGCGCTTACCTGCAGTGGACCGCGCAGGGCGTGGACGCGCTGCGCATCGATACCATCGGCTGGCTGCCGCACCCGTGGTGGCATGAATTCGTCAAGCGTATCCGCGCCGAGCACCCGGGCATGTTCATGTTCGGCGAAGCCTTCGACTACAACGCGGCGACCATTGCCGAGCACACCTGGCCGGCCAATGCCAATGTCAGCGTGCTCGATTTCCCGCTGCGCGGCGCACTGGAACAGACCTTCGGCACCGCCGGCAAGGGCTTTGAGACGCTGGCCGAGCCGCTGCACCTGAGCGGTGGCCCGTATGCCAATCCGTACGAGCTGATGAGCTTCTACGACAACCACGACATGCCGCGCCTGCAGGCCAGCGACAATGGCTTCATCGACGCGCACAACTGGCTGTTCACCGCGCGCGGCATTCCGGTGGTCTACTACGGCTCGGAAACCGGCTTCATGCGTGGTCGCGCCGAGCATGCCGGCAATCGTGCCTACTTCGGCCAGCCGCGTGTGGACGCTGCGCCGCAGAGCCCGATCTTCGCGCCGCTGCAGCGCATCGCCAGGCTGCGCGCAGCCACCCCGGCGCTGCAGCGCGGCCTGCAGGTGAACGAGCGCCTGCAGGGCAACGAGGCGGTGTTCTTCCGCGTGCTGCAACAGGGCGAGGTGGCGCAGACCGTGCTGGTGCTGCTGAACAAGGGTGATGCCGCGCATGCCTTCGAGGTGGATCGCTACCTGCAAGCCGGCACTTGGCGTGACGCGCTGGATGGCGGCACGGTGAAGGTCGAGCGGCAGCTGAAGACTGACGTGCCGGCGCATGGGGTAAAGGTCTATGTGCTGGACGCCACCGTGCAGCAGCCGGCACTGCAGGCCGAACTGGACAAGGCGATGGCCGACCAGAAGGCTCGGGACCAGCGTCTGGGACGGTGAGGGCGCCGCCGGGCATGGCCCGGCGCTACCGCTCTGGTGGGTGCCAACCTCGGTTGGCACGCTCTTCGAGCAGTCGAGCAGGCTCGACCCTACAATAGGCCCCCCCTCACGCCCCGCCGTGCCGCCATGACCGACCTCGTCCCGCAGACTCCGATCGAAACCCTGCTGAAGGCGGCGATGGACGGGGCGGTGCCGATCCGCGCCTTCATGGAAGCCTTCGTCGCCTCCGAGGTGGTGCTGCAGACCGGCAGCCTGGTGACCCCCGATGGCAGCGGTTTCGACCCGCTGCTGTTCGACAAGCAGGGCACGTTGCACGTGGCCGTGTTTACCGATCCGTCGCGGGTGGGCATCTACAGCCAGCAGGCCGAACACCAGATCCGCTGGCTGATGCTGGACGTGCTGCGTCGCGTGCCGGGTGGCTACGGCGTGGTGATCAATCCGGGCACCCCGCTGGGCTTCGAGATCTCGCCCAGCGGCATCGGCGAGATCCTGAAGGACTTCGCGCAGGGCTGATTGTCCTGTACAGCCGAGCCCATGCTCGGCTGCCGTTCGCGCAATGCCGGATCAGTCGAGCACGGCCCGAGCCTACAGAATGCTTCCCTTCGGGTGCCGTACGTGGTCCCCTTTGGATAACACCAGGATCGAGTCTCTGCCATGGAATTGAGGGAATTACCTGCCGGCTCACCGGCACGATCACACCATTCCCGCTCCGCACTGATCTTCCTGATCGTGGCCATCGTTGCGGCCCTGGTGGCCATGCCTCTGCTGCGCGCGGTAGGCATGGTGCAGTGGCCGGTGTTTGTCATCGCCTGGCTGATCAACCTGGGCGCGGCCTGGCATCTGGCCCAGTGGGCGCGCCAGCAGGGGCGCTCGGGCTGGGCGTTCGGGGTACCGGCAGCGCTAGGTACGGTCGCCTCGATCGTGGTGTATGTGCTGTTGGCGTTGCTGGGGCCGAAGGCCGCGGTGCACTGAGTTTTCGCGGCTGCCGTGGACAATGTGCCGAGCATGGCTCGGCACTACAGTAGGGCCAAGCCAAACAGCAAGGCCGAGCCAAGCCCGCACGCGTTGCGTGGAGCGCCGGCGCACAGGCCGGCACCCCTCCCTCACATCGTCACCTTGCGCCGGTTGTCATCGCTCACCCGGTCGATCAGCTTGTTGTAGGGATCGAAGCCCGCTTCATCCGGCTTCTCGTCCACCGTCACCGTGATCTTCGGCTCGGCGCTGATGATGTGGTGGCGCTGCAGGTACAGCACCTTCTGGTCGCGCTCCTTGCCCGACGGGCCGTTGGCGAACACGCCGATCTCGACCCAGTCATCCATTTTCGCGTCGCTCTCCTTGCCCTTGCCATCGGCGTACTGCTTGGCGGCGTGCAGGTCCAGGGTCACGTCGTAGCGCCCGTCATCGCGCTTGCGGGCGCTGGCGGCCATCACCCGGTTGTCGTAGAAGCTGATCTTCTCGAACAGATCGGTGACCAGCTGCTGGCGGTCAGCCGGGGTCTCGGCGCGGATGTAGCCCAGCAGCTCGCGTGAGGTGGTGTACGGCGGCTGCTGGTAGCCCTTGTCCTGCAGGAAGCGCTTCAACGCCCGGTTCAGGGCCTGCTCGCCGATTTCCTCGCGCAGCCGATAGAACACCAGCGAACCCTTCTGGTAGTGGATGTACTGCTGGTTCTCCACGCGCTCCAGCGGCTGTTCCTCGATGGCCTCGCCGCCGCGGCCGGACAGGTAACCGTCCAGCTCGCGCTTGAGGAACTGACGCATGTGCTGGCGGCCGTACTCCTGCTCCATCACCATCAGTGCCGAATACTGCGACAACGATTCGGACAGCACCGTGGCGCCCTGCACGTTGGCACCAATCACCTGGTGCGCCCACCACTGGTGTGCGATCTCGTGCGCGGTCACGTAGAACACGTAGTCCACCTTGTCCGGGTCACGCAGGTCAGCGATGAAACCGATGGCCTCGGAGTAGGGGATGGTGTTGGCGAACGACTGCGCGAAGCGGGCATAGCCCGGGAACTCGATGATGCGTACCTGGCGGTGCTGGTACGGCGTGAAGTTCGCCTCGTAGTAGGCCAGTGATTTCTGCACCGCCTCGATCATCCGGTCCACGTTGTAGCCGTGCGCCGGTTCGAAGTAGACCTCGATCGGGATGTCCTTGTACTTCGCCTTGCGCACCTCCCAGCGTGCCGACAGATACGCGTAGAAGTTCAGCATGGGCCGGTCCATGGCATAGCTGAAGCAGCGCCGGCCATTCACCGTGGTCTCGTGCCGCAGGTAGCCCGGCGCCAGCGCGACCTGGTCCGGCACGGTGCACACCGTGGTGCGGAAATCGAGCCAGTCGGCATCATTGGAGATATAGGTGTTGGCCCGCGCTGCCTCGTCTTCCAGCCTGGGCATGCGCCGCGGTTCACCGAGATCGCGCTTGCGGCGTTCGTTGCGGTCGCTGATCTCGGCGCCCTCGTTATAGCCGAAGGACGGCAGTACGCGGCTGTTGAAGAACGTGCCATTGTCCACGATGTTGCTCGGGGCCTGGCCGGCGGTGATGCCGTTGGGCTTCTGCACCACCCGGAAATGCACGCTGCGGGTTTCGCCCGCTTGCAGCGGCCTGTCCAGCCGGTAGACGCGGTAGCCGAGATCCTTGTCGTGGAAGGTCAACTTCTGCCCGCCGAGGTCGGCGGCCAGCAGCTGCTTGTCGTCGCCCATTGAGACATGCAGTTCCTGGATGGGCTGCGCGTGCAGGTTGCGGATGGTCCAGTTCGCATCGATCACCATTGACTGCGATTCCGGGAACAGGTCCACGCGGTTGTCCACGGCGACAATGCGTGGCTGCGGCAGGTTGCGGTACTTCGACAGCTCGCGCTCGTAGCGGGCCTGCAGGTCCAGCTGCTGGTCGGGCGGGATGAACTCGTTGCGGATGTTGGTGCTCCAGTACAGCCAGCCGCCCACGCCGACGAACGCCACTGCTGCCAGCGCCGCAAAGGCGCCTGTAGGGCCGCGCAGCCGACGGACAGCCAGCGCCAGGCGCTGGCGCAGGCCCTGGCTGACACCGCGTACCCAGAAGGCTGAAGCCAGGCACATCAGCGTCAGCAGGAACAGCGCCCAGTAGCCCTGGAAGGCCAGCTGCCCTGGCAGGAAGTGGCCGTAGCCGTTCATGTCCGAATAGGGCGCGTTGGGCCAGCTGCCGAAGTTGTACAGGTGCTGCGTGTAGTCGAGCAGGCCGAGCACGCCCTGGCCGATCATCACCACGATCAGCAGCGCGTAACCGACGAACTTGTTGTTGGTGAGTACCTGCAGCACCAGCGCCAGGCCCCCCATCAGGATGTAGACCACCGAATCCAGCGCCAGGCTGCGCAGGTACAGCAGCGGCTCCAGATGGGTGTAGCCCTTGGCCAGCTGCACGCCCATCGCGGCCAGCGCACCGGCGGCCTGGAAGCAGACGATCACCGCCAGCAGCGCAGTGAACTTGGCCAGCAGTGGCACCCAGTTCGGCACCGGCATGGCATCGGTCACTTCGTTGATACGCGCGCTGCGTTCCTTCCAGACCAGTTCACCGGCGAAGAACAGCACGATGATCACCAGCAGCCAGCTGAAGGCGCCCTGCAGGGCCATGATCATCTGCGAGGTGACCGGCCAGATCGAGGTGCCGTACAGGGTCTGCCGGAACAGCGCGCTGGGCAGGAAGTTGGCCAGGCCCAGCACCAGCAGCACGATGAACGGCACGCTGCGCAGCACGCCGCGTGTATCGAAGCGCACCTGGCGCAGGAACTGCCGCCACGCCGTGGTGGCGGTGAACGCCGGCACCACGCGCGGCAGTGCTGCGCGGGTGGGGCGGACACTGGCGGCATCGGCAACCGGTGGCGCCTGCCTGCGGCCCCAGCGCCGACGACCACTGCCGCTGCGTTCGGTACGGAACAGCGCGAAGGTGGCGGCGAACAGCGCGGCAGCCACACCCAACCACAGAGCACGGTTGGCCATCAGGTAACCGGCCAGCTCGGGAATCCCGTTGTTGCGTTCGGCGGTGGACCAGTAGCGGATCGTGCGGCCGAGGGCGCGCATGCCCAGCGGTTCGCTCAGCACCGCGATCCACGTATTGTCGATGTCACGCAGCAGGGCCGCGCTGGCACCGTACAGCACCAGGTAGGCCACCAGGCCGATGTAGACCCACAGGATCGAGCGGGTCAGTGCCGCCAGCAGCGACAGCAGTGCGGTGGTGAACAACAGGTTCGGAATGACGATGACCGCGAACGTCCACGCATAGCCCTGCCAGCTGATCGGGCCCATGCGCTCGGGATCGACCCACGGCATGAACGGTGCCAGCCACAGCCCGAACGCGATCACCACGTAAACCAGCAGCCCGGCGGCGAGGGCAGCGGCGATGCGCCCCGCCAGGTAGTCGCGGCGTTTCACCGGGCTGGCGAAGATCAGTTCGGCGGTGCCCAGTTCGAAGTCACGCAGCAGCGCATTGCTGACGAACAGTGCAGTGACCAGCATGCCGAGCAGGGTGAAGATGCCCAGCATCTGCGCGGTCACGGTGGGCGCGTTGCTGTGCACGTTGCCGCTACCGCCACCGATCTGCACCGCATCGCTGGAGGCGGCGGCGAAGGCGAGCAGGGCGAACAGCCCGGCCAGCAGCCACAGCAGCGGGGAGCGCAGCTGCTCGCGCAGCTCGAAACGGAAGAAATCGAGGATCATGGTGTGCTCCGCTCAGGCTGCCGCGCGGGCACGGGCCTGCAGGCGCAGGCGCTGGAAGTACACGTCCTCGAGGTCGGGAGCCACGGCCGCGAAGCCATCGCCGGGGTCGTTGGCGCTGTGCACGTGGATCACTGGGCGGCCCCCGACCAGGCGGGTCGAGAGCACCACGTAGCGTGCTTCATGGTCGGCCAGTTCCGAAGGATCGACCTGCTTGCGCCAGACCTGCTGCTGCAGGGCATCGATGGCATCGGCCGGTCGCCCGGTCAGCAGCACCTGGCCCTTGTTCATGATCGCCATCGTCGGGCACAGGTCGGTCACGTCCTCGACGATGTGGGTGGACAGGATCACCGCCACGTTCTCGCCAATCGCCGCCAGCAGGTTGAGGAAGCGGTTGCGTTCCTCCGGATCGAGGCCGGCGGTGGGTTCGTCGACGATTACCAAGCGTGGGTCACCCAACAGCGCCTGAGCGATGCCGAAGCGCTGGCGCATGCCGCCGGAGTAGGTGCCCAGCTTGCGCTTGCGCGCGTCCCAGAGGTTCACCTGCTGCAGCAGTCCATCGACCACCTCGCGACGCTGGGCGCGCTGGGTCAGGCCCTTGAGCACCGCGAAATGTTCCAGCAGGTCCAGCGCGCTGACTTTCGGGTACACGCCGAAATCCTGCGGCAGGTAGCCCAGCCGGCGGCGCACCGCATCCTTGTCGCGCAGTACGTCGATCGGCGCCTCGCCCGGAATGCTGAGCGTCGCCGTGCCGCTGTCGGCCTCCTGCAGGGTGGACAGCGTGCGCATCAGCGACGACTTGCCAGCGCCGTTCGGGCCGAGCAGGCCGAACATGCCGCGCGGGATGTCCAGGGTGACGTTGTTGAGGGCATGCACGCCGTTGGCGTACGTCTTGGACAGCGAATCGATCTTCAGCACTTGGCAGCTCCAGGAGAAGAGGCGGACCGAGATGGAATCGACCGGGCGACCTGAAATCGGGTTGCCGGCCTTGAAGGCTGAAACTCTGGGACGTGCAGCTGCAACGTCCTATAGGACATGTCCCAGAGATCACCGATCTTCGCGGATGTCCTGCAGGCGCAGGGCTGCAACACCGGATCGCATGCGATGGGCTCCCGTTCGACCACCAGCCGGCAGTTCAGGAGGGGTGCCACCGATATGCCACACGTGCGTCGTGTTTATCGCTTACGAGCAGGCAGGCGTCATCCGCCGTTGGTCATGGGGGGAGAATCCCGCCATCGTGCGTTGGCTGGAGCGCCGGCCCAGCGGCGCCTACCCGCGCAGGGATGATTCGCGCACGACCAGCTTCACCGGGATGCTCTGGCTGTCCACCGGCTGCCGCCCGATCAGCGCCAGCAGGCGTTCCACCAGCAGCTGCCCGGCCTGCTTGGTGTCCTGCTGCACGGTGGTCAGCGCCGGGGATACCGAAGCGGCCAGCGGGATGTCGTCGAAGCCGGTCACCGCCACGTCCTGCGGTACCCGCAGCCCGGCCTCGCGCAGGGCGCGCATCGCACCGATGGCGATCAGGTCGCTGGCCGCGCAGATCGCATCGATCGGCTCGCCGCGCGCCAGCAGGGCCTGGCAGGCCTCCTGGCCGGAGGCCTCGGTGGTGATCGCATCGTGCTGCAGCGCCGGTTCGGCGGCCAGGCCGTGGTCCTGCAGGGCCGCGACATGGCCGCGGTAGCGCTCCTGGAACTCGGGGTAGTGGCTGGAGGCATGGCCAAGGAAGGCGATGCGGCGGCAGCCCTGCAGCAGCAGATGGGTGGTGATGTCATGCCCGCCCTGGAAGTTGTCGCTGCCGATCGAGACACCGGGCTGGCCAGGCAGGGCGGCGCCCCAGCGCACGAAGTGCGTGCCCTGTTCGACCAGCCGCTGCAGGCGGTCGCGCGATTCGTGGTAGTCGCCGTAGCCGAGCAGGATGATGCCGTCGGCCTTGTTGCTGTCTTCGTAATCGGCCTGCCAGTCGGTGGACAGCTGCTGGAACGACACCAGCAGGTCCTGCCCGTGCAGGGCGCAGGCGCGGGTGATCGAGCCCAGCATCGAATGGAAGAACGGGTTGATCAGCGAGTCGTCGTTGGTCGGATCCTCGAAGAACAGCAGGGCCAGCGTGCCGGCATTGCGCAGGCGCAGACTGGAGGCGTTCTTGTCGACCTTGTAATTCAGCTCGCGGGCGATGCGCAGGATGCGCTCGCGGGTCTCGGCGTTGACCATCGGGCTGCCACGCAGGGCCCGCGACACGGTCGGCTGGGAGACCCCGGCCAGGTGGGCGATGTCCAGGGAGGTGGCTTTGCCTTTGATCGTCATGGGCGGGCGGAGCGGGCAGGTGGAAGGTGCCCGGGCATGATGCCATGCGCAGACGCGAATGCCTCTCTGGACGTCGGTCGGGACGAAGGTAAGTCATTGCCGGACAAGGAAATCAGCCTGATCCTTCGGTGCGGTCGGGGTCTCCTGACCGGGCGGACGGCGGCGGCGATGGTAAGATGCGTCGTTCTCGCATTCCCCAAAATTTCACCAGGGGCGGCCCAGCGTACTGCACCCCGCCCGGGGCTGTGCTATCACTGGCGGTCTGCCCCTGGACAACGGACGAAGGTACCTATGGCGCGCGGCATCAACAAAGTCATCCTGGTCGGCAATCTTGGCAACGACCCGGACGTGAAGTACACCCAGGGCGGCATGGCGATCACCCGCATCAGCCTGGCCACCACCAGCGTCCGCAAGGACAAGGATGGCAACCAGCAGGAGCGCACCGAATGGCACCGCGTGGTGTTCTTCGGCAAGCTCGGCGAGATCGCCGGCGAGTACCTGCGCAAGGGCAGCTCGGTCTACGTCGAAGGCAGCCTGCGTTACGACAAGTACACCGGCCAGGACGGCGTGGAGAAGTACTCCACCGATATCATCGCCGATGAAATGCAGATGCTGGGCGGCCGCGGTGAAGGCGGCGGCGGTGGTGGCGGCAACTACGGCGGCGATCGTCCGCAGCGCCAGCAGGCGCCGCGCCAGGAGTACGGCGGCGGTGGCGGCGGCCAGCGTGGTGGCCAGGGCGGTGGCTATGGCAACCAGGGCGGCAACCAGGGCGGCGGCTACGGCAACCAGGGTGGCAACCAGCGTCCGCAGCCGCAGCAGGCGCCGCCGATGGACGACTTCGCTGACGACGATATTCCGTTCTGATTCCCACTTGACGGTTTTAGTGTTGATAGAGGCCCTCATCGTTGCGGATGGGGGCCTTTTTTTCGTTCGGCAGAATCCGGCCGTGATCTAACCTTCTACTTGCGGCAGGGTGTTGATGGATGACTGGCGACACACCATAGCGAATCAGAATGGAGAGCGGCACGGGAAAGCCGTCTGCGCGAGCCCATCGGTGGTGCATGGCTTCGGCGGGTCTTGATACGGCGTGCGAAGGACAGGAGTAAGCCTAACGAGCTGGCGCCGGGCTGTTGCACACCGTGTGGACACGGTTACCGCGGGCCTATGCTCAATTGCGGTGTGCTTCTCCAAAGCTTGTCTTGTCGCACAAAATCTGTCATTAGCTTGCTCTAGGATTTGCCGATCCCCAGCAAGGTTGGGGGAGAAGATGTTCGTTCCGCGCATTAAGGACGGATGTCGGATGGAATCCTTTGGCCGGAATTGCCAGTTTTCTTTCACATGGAGTGTGTACCAATGGCATTTGCAATGCCCCTGCGCAGCCACAAGGCTGCCGCGATTCTCTCCTTCTGCCTAGCTTTAGGCGGTGCATCGACGGCAAGTGCAGCCACCTACTACGGCCCTCCCTACAAGGTCCAGTCGTTCCGTGGGGTTGGCTCGTTTGAGAGCGTCGGTGCTGCGGTCAACTTCCTGGTCGGGAAGATCCAAGCGCCTTGCCAACAGGACCCCAAGTGCACCAAGCCGCCCGTTGTTACCGTGCGATACGGCAACGATGGCTGGGCGGCGACGATCTACGTCAACGGGAGTGCAAGTGACAATGTTTTTGCTTCCGAGATATTGATTGGGCAGCCCCAGAAAAATTTCGGCGGGTGCCAGAAGCGTTGCTCGGCTGGGCTTGGCTCCGCTACCGATGGAACTGGGGCTCGAGGTGCTGCTGACAGTGCTTCAAAGGCCAATGCCCGTGATCCAGGAAGCCCGTTTGAGGGTGATCCGATCAATACCTCCACTGGCAACTTCTATCGGCAGGAAACGGACTTCGAGTCTCCGTCAGGCCTGATGTTCCGGCGGTTCTACAACAGTTCTCCCCGTGCCCCGGGTTCTTCCTTGGGGCGTCAGTGGCGCCACCTGTTTGATCGGCGACTTGAGGTGCTAGCTTCCAATACTGGAGCCGCCGGAGAATACACGTTCATCCGTGCTATTCGGCCGGATGGCAGTTCAGAGCGGTTCACTCGAACCTCAAGCGGCTGGACCGTCGACGCCGATGTGGCAGACGTGCTCGTTGATCGAGAGGCGGGCACCGGCTATGCATTGCAGTTGGCGGCGAACCGCCAAACCGAAATCTACGATGCAACAGGCTTGCTGAAGGAGGTCTATGACTCTGCAGGCAGGAAGCTTCTGTATTTGCAGTATTCGGACGCAACCACGCCGGCAGATGTGGCGCCAGTCGCTGGACTCCTGTTGACCGTTGGCGACGCCAGCGGGCGCACGTTGAGCTTCAAGTATGATGCCTCATCGCGATTGACCACGATGATGTTGCCAGACGGTGCATCGCAAACGTTTGGCTACAACCCCGCAGGACAGCTTGCCTCGGTGACCTATCCGGACGCCACAAGCAAGGGTTACATCTACAACGAAACAGCCAACAGCCCCACTGTCGCAGGGACGTCCTTCCTCACAGGGATTGTGGATGAGAAAGGCGTTCGTCACGAGACCATTAAATTCGACTACAACCATCGCGCCTATCACGCAGAGTTCGCTGGCGGAGTTGATACCACAACCTTGGACTACGCCGCTTCCACCTGGAAGGGAACGCTGCCAGTAACCGTCAAGGGGCCACTCGGAGCCACTTCCAAGTTAGGCTTCGTGGATACAGGAAAGGGGCGTCTGATGCCCGCGGGCGGTTCGGCCGCCTGCGGTGACCAATGCAACCAACCCTACAAGGCCATGACCTATGACGTGAACGGCTACCCGGCGTCGGTCACGGACTTCAAGGGAATCACTACAAGGACCACTTACACGGCAGACGGGTTGCTGGCCGAACAGGTTGACGCCGCCGACACCCCCCAGCAGCGCACCACGACGACCACGTGGGATAACGCACTGCGTTTGCCCCTGAGTCGGGTGGTAAAGAACTCTGCGGGCGTGGCCGTTTCCAGCAGTTCATGGAAGTACAACGCGTTGGGCCTGGAGGTCGCGCGGTGCGAGGTGGATCCTGCTAATTCGGCTGCGGTCGGGTATGCGTGCGGAGCTGCAACCAATGCACCCGCTGGGGTTCGTCAATGGACCACCGCCTACTGCTCGGCGGTGGATGCCACCCAATGCCCGCAAATCGGTCTTGTCCTTGCAGAAGACGGGCCTCGGACCGATGTTCAGGACGTTACCAGGTACAGCTACTACCTGGCCGCGGATGAGTCGGGTTGCGGCGTTCTCGGGGGCTCCTGCCACCGCGCTGGTGACCTTCAGTCCGAGACCAATGCTCTCGGTCAAGTGACGACACGGCTGGCCTACGACCGAAATGGACGTGTCAGCCGCCTTCGAGACGTGACCGGCACGATCCATGATTTTGGCTATTCCACTCGAGGCAAGCTTACCTCGATAACCGAGCGGAACAGCATGGACGGAGCTGCGTCCACCAACGATCGAGTGACCTCCCTGTCCTATGACGCAACAGGTAATGTCGCATCGGTTGCTGACCCCGATGGAGTATCCCTCAGCTACGCTTACGATGATGCGCACCGTCTCGTCCAGATCAATGACGGGGCCGGGAACAACATTCGCTACACCCTCGATGTGGCAGGCAATCGCACGAAAGAGGAGGTGTTCGACGCAGGTGGTGGACTGAAGCGTTCGCTCTCTCGCGTTTACAACAAGCTGGGGCAACTGGTGTCCCAGAAGACGGCAGCGGGGAATTCAACCGACTTTACGTATGACCTGGCGAACAACGTCCAGCTCATCACCGATGCCCTGAAGCGCAAGACGCAGTTTGACTACGATCCCTATGGAAGGCCCAGCAGGGTGCTTCAGGACGTTTCCGGAATGGCGGTCGAGACGCGATACGAGTATGACGTCGAAGGCCGGACCACCAAGGTGGTCGATCCCAAAGGCCTGGCGACCATTTACGGCTATTCAGGGCTGGGCGACTTGTTGAGCCGCCAGAGTCCTGACACGGGCGCAACCACTGCCAGTTACAACAGTGCAGGGCAGCCGGCGAAGCAGGTTGACGCCAATGGCACGGCTAGCAGCTACACATACGATGCCCTGGGACGCGTGGTGCGCAAGGTTTATGGGGACCAAGCGATTGTTGCGTCATACGTGTATGACCAAGTCGAGGACATCTGCTCAGCCGGTGAGTCGTTTGCAAGCGGCCGGCTCTCATCCATGCAGGATGACGGCGCTAAAACCCAGTATTGCTACGATCGCGCCGGAAATGTGACGCGCAAGGTGCAGACGTCATCGGGGCAGAGCGTAGGCGTCAGCTATGCCTATACCAATGCTGGCCGACTTCGTTCTGTCACCTATCCTGACGGAATGGTGGCGGACTACAAGCGAGATGCAGCCGGCATGGTCACCGAGATCGGCGTGACGCGACCGGGTGCTGCTCGTGTCGTGTTGCTTTCCAGTGCAAAGCGCCATCCCTTCGGCCCCACTGCAGGCTGGGCCTACGGCAACGGGCGTACGCTGGCGCGAGACGTTGACCAGGATTACCGTCCGTCAGCGTTGATCGGCAGTGGCTCGGGAGCACTGAATGCAGCCTTCTCGTTCAGTGCCGTGGGCGAGTTGACCGGCCTCACCTCCGGAGGGACTGGGGCAACGTCCGTATCGATGACCTATGACGCATTGAGCCGACTGACTGCCTTCAAGGATGCGGCGACTGGCTCGATCATCGACAGCTACGCCTACGACGCCACGGGCAATCGCACGTCCGCGAAGGTCAATGGAGTTGATCAAGCCTACGTCTATCCGTCAGACAGTCATCGCCTGCAAAGCGCCGGGGGCGTGTCGCGTGCCTACGATGCGGCTGGCAACACGCTTTCGATCCAAGGCGTAGAACGCGAGTTTGCTTACAACGCAATGGGGCGCCTGAGTGCGGTGAAGCGAAACGGCGCGGTTGCTGCGGAATACCATTACAACGATCTTGGCCAGCAGATAGCACGTAAGGCCGGAGGTGCCTCAGCGCTGAGTCTCTACGATGAGCGCGGGCAATGGCTGGGGGAATACGACCAGGCGGGTATTGCGCGTCAGCAGGTGATCTGGTTGGACAACCTGCCTGTCGGATTGCTGAAGGGTAGCGCGCTCTACTACGTTCAGCCGGATCATCTGGGCACCC
>NZ_KV791432.1:24633-29324 GCF_001807895.1 Stenotrophomonas sp. HMSC10F07 | reverse complement strand
GGCCGGGCCCCGGAGGGGGACTTGCAGCGGCCCCCGCCACCGGACCCACCCCGCCATCCCACAGGAAACCCGCTTCTGCCGTTGCCGTTGCCGTTGCTTGAAGCCTCTGCAGGTGCCGGGCGCAGCCCGGCCGAACACCCCCAACAGGCAGGCGGCGCCCGGAACGGGTACCCTATGCCGCCATCAGATAGCCAATGTGACATGACCGACGCCATCGTCGCTCCGCAGTGGGCCTCCCGCCTGCGCGACATCGCCGACTTCCCCAAGCCCGGCATCCTGTTCAAGGACATCATGCCGCTGCTCGCCCACGGCGAGGACTTCCGCGGCGCGATCACCGCGATGGCCGACCGTTGGCGCGACCAGAAGCTGGACGCGGTGGTCGGCATCGAATCACGTGGTTTCATCCTCGGCGCCGCGATGGCGCTGGAGCTGGGCGTCGGCTTCGTGCCGGTGCGCAAGCCGGGCAAGCTGCCGGGCCAGGTGCTGCGCGAGGAATACACGCTGGAGTACCGCAGCGACTGCATCGAAGTGCACGCCGACGCGCTGCCGGGCGGTGCCCGTGTCGCGATCATCGATGACGTGCTGGCCACCGGCGGCACGCTGGTCGCTGCGTTGTCGCTGGTGCGCCGCCTGGGTGTTGAAGTGGTCGGCGCCGGTGTGCTGGTCGAGCTCGATGGCCTGGGCGGCCGGGCCCGCTGGGAGGCGGGCTTGCCACTGCACACCGAACTGGTGTTCTGATCGAAGGGTGAATGCCAACCAAGGTTGGCATCTACCAGAGCGAAGAGCCGGGAGCCGGTCGTTGCCAACCGTGGTTGGCAACGCGGCTTCAATCACATCATCCGCACGCGGAAGCGACGGCCCTTGATCTTGCCGGCTTCCAGCCTGGCGACGGCCTTGTTGGCCTGTTCACGCGCGATCGCCACGTAGGAGCGGGTCGGGAAGATCGCGATCTTGCCGATGAACTTGCTCGACAGGCCGGCATCGCCGGTCAGTGCGCCGAGGATGTCGCCCGGGCGCAGCTTGTCGGTCTTGCCGCCGTCGATCCGCAGGGTGCGCATCGCCGCCTGCGGCAACTCGGCCGGGCGCGAGGTCGCCAGTGGCGTCTTCTGCCAGTCCAGTGGCTGACCCAGCTGTGCTTCGATGGCTTCGGCGCGGGTCTTCTCGCGGCCGGCCACCAGGCTGATCGCCAGGCCGCTGGCACCGGCGCGACCGGTACGGCCCACGCGGTGCTGGTAGCTCTCCACGTCGGTCGGCAGTTCGTAGTTGATCACCGCCGCCAGCTCTTCCACGTCCAGTCCGCGCGCGGCGACGTCGCTGGCGACCAGCACGTTGCAGCTGCGGTTGGCCAGCCGCAACAGCACTTCCTCACGGTCGCGCTGCTCCATGTCGCCGTGCAGGGCGAGTGCGGAGAAGCCGAACTGCTGCAGCGAGTTGGCCACTTCGTCCACGTCCTTGCGGGTGTTGCAGAACACCACCGCCGATTCCGGCGCGTACTTCAGCAGCAGGCCGGCCAGCGCCTTCTGGCGATGCGCCGGTTCCACCTCGCAGAACAGGTGGCGGATGGCCGGTGCCTGGTCGGCACCTTCCACGGTCACCTCCACCGCGTCGCGCAGCAGGTCACGCGCCATGGCGCGGATGCTGTCGGGGAAGGTGGCGGAGAACAGCAGGCTCTGGCGATCCCTGTGGGTGCGGCCGGCGATCTCGCGGATCGGCTCCTCGAAGCCCATGTCGAGCATGCGGTCAGCCTCGTCCAGCACCAGCGTGCGCACCGCGCCAAGATTCAGCGCGCGCTTGCGTGCCAGCTCCTGCACGCGGCCGGGCGTACCCACCACCACGTGCGGGTCGTGGCCTTCCAGCGAGGCCAGCTGCGGGCCCAGCGGCACGCCGCCTACCAGCAGCAACAGCTTCAGGTTGGGAATGCCGGTGGCCAGCTTGCGGATCTGCTTGCCGACCTGGTCGGCGAGTTCGCGGGTCGGGCACAGGACCAGCGCCTGCACGCGGATCAGGCTGGGGTCGACGGCCTGCAGCAGGCCCAGCCCGAAGGCGGCGGTCTTGCCGCTGCCGGTCGGCGCCTGTGCGATCACATCGTGGCCATCGAGGATGGCCGGCAGGCTCTGCGCCTGCACGGGGGTGAGGGTGGTGTAGCCGAGGGCGTCCAGGCCGGGCTGCAGGGCCGGGCTCAGCGGCAGGGTCGAGAAGTCAGTCATGGCGCATTGTACCTGCCTGCGCGGCAGCGCCCGTCCTGGGCCGCCATCCACGCATGGCGTGGATCTACGGGTGGGTGCCGACCGTTGGTCGGCACGCCTTGCTCAGCCCAGCACCGCCAACACACCCTGGTGGATCGCCAGGCCACCGAACAGCAGCCAGGCGAACAGGATCAGCGCCAGCAGCAGTGGCTTCAGGCCGGCCTGGCGCAGCGCCGAGACATGGGTGGTCAGGCCCAGCGCGGCCATCGCCATCGCCAGCAGCACGGTATCCAACTGCACCAGCCCGGCCTGCAGGCTGGCCGGCAGCAGGTGCAGTGAATTGAAACCGGCCACTGCCACGAAACCGAACGCGAACCACGGCACTACGATGCGCGCCTTGCTGCCGTCGGCGCCGGCCTTGCCGCCACGCGCCAGCCACAACGACAACACGACCAGGAACGGCGCCAGCAGCATCACCCGCACCATCTTGGTGATCACCGCGGTATCGGCGGCGGCTTCGCTGACCGTGCGGCCGGCGGCCACCACCTGCGCCACTTCGTGCACCGTCGCACCAGTGAACAGGCCGTACTGCCGCGCGTCCATCGCCAGCCAGCCGTGCGACTGCACCAGCGCATACAGCGCCGGGTACAGGAACATCGCCAGCGTGCCGAACACCACGACGGTAGAAACCGCGACAGTGACCTGCGCAGCGCGGCCACGCACCACCGGTTCGGCGGCCATCACCGCTGCCGCACCGCAGATCGCGCTGCCGGCGCCGATCAGCATTGCCGCCTCGCGTTCCATCTTGAACACACGTACGCCCAGCCAGCAGGCCAGGCCGAAGGTGCTGGCGACCACCAGCACGTCCATCAGCACGCCGCTGACGCCGACATGGCCGATGTCCTGGAAGGTCAGGCGCAGGCCGTACAGCACGATGCCGGCGCGCAGCAGCCAGTGCTTGGAGAAGCCGACACCGGCCGCGCTGCTCGGCGCCAGCCGCGGGTAGAGGGTGTTGCCGACCACGATGCCGGCCACGATGGCGACGGTCAGTGCACTCAGGCCATGCGCCTGCAACCAGGGAAGCTCTGCCAGGTACAGCGATGCCGCCGCGATCAGGCCCACCAGCAGAAGGCCGGGCAGGCGCGGCTGCCAGCGTTGGCGCAGGGCGGGCAGGGACCAGGAGGAGAGAGCGGGGGCGTTCATGGCAGGGGTAGGGCTGTAGTGACGGGGCAAGCGTGCGCCTTCGTCCCTGACCTGTAAAACGAATAATATGGGTGAAACCTACCTATAAAGCGGGTAAATGCCATGCGCCTGACCTTGCGCCAGCTGCAAGTCTTCGTCGCCATCGCCGACCACGGCAGCACCACCGCCGCCGGCCAGGCCATCGCGCTCTCGCAGTCGGCCAGCAGCGCCGCCCTGCAGGAACTGGAGGCGCACTTCGGTACGCCGCTGTTCGACCGCATCGGCCGTCGCCTGGCGCTGAACGGGCACGGCCGCGCACTGCTGGAGCCGGCGCGCACCCTGCTGGTCAATGCCGCTGATCTGGAGCGGCAGCTGGCCGCCGGCGGAGACCCGTCGCAAGGGGCTCCGCTGCGGTTGGTACTGGCCGCCAGTACCACCATCGGCAACTACCTGCTGCCGCAGCGCATCGCTGAACTGCTGCGGCGGGCGCCGCAGGCCGAAGTCGATCTGCGCATCGACAACAGTGCTGGCGTAGTCGCCGCCGTGCAGCGCCTGGACGTCGACGCCGGCCTGATCGAAGGCCCGTGCCATGAGCGCGGTTTGCAGGTCACGGCCTGGCAGCAGGATCCGCTGGTGATCGTCGGCGCCGCCGACGCCCCCCCGCGCTGGTCGCTGGACGAACTGCGCCGTGCCCGCTGGCTGCTGCGCGAACCCGGCTCCGGCACCCGCGAAGCAGTGGAACAGGCGCTGTTGCCGCACCTGCGCGGCTTCGCCCAGACCCTGCAGCTGGGCAATACCGAAGCGATCAAGCAGGCCGCCATCGCCGGTCTCGGCCTGGCCTGCCTTTCCCGCCACGCGCTGGAAGAGCCGCTGGCCCTGGGCCGCCTGCGCGTGCTGGAGACCCCGCTGCCGCCCCTGCAGCGCACCCTGTGGTTGGTACGCCACCCGGGCAAGCAATGGCTGCCGGGGTTGCAGGCGTTGCTGGGGGAGGTGGGGTAATTCATCAGATTCCCATGTGTCGACCAAGGTCGATACCCACCAGAGCAGAATGCCGTTCCGACAGATCGCAGAAATCTGTCGAAGGCGGGATGGGCCCGTTGCGGGGGCGTGAGCCGCATGGGCCCGAGGCATGCCTCGGGCGGGTTGGGCAGGACGCCCAACCCCGGTCTTGCCGTGTGCGCAGGACAGCGCACACGAGCAAGCGGCGACCGGACCTACATGGACGTATTTACGGCGTCCCCCGCAACCGGACCCATCCCGCCTCCCACAGGAAGCCGCTTTTGACGTTGCGTTGAGGTTGCCGGCCAGCGGCCGGCACTACCG
>NZ_KV791432.1:0-24613 GCF_001807895.1 Stenotrophomonas sp. HMSC10F07 | reverse complement strand
GCCAGCGGCCGGCACTACCGCGGGTGCCGGGTGCAACCCGGCCGACGCCCCCAACCCGTACAATATCCGGATGCCTCTGATTACTCTGCAGAACGTCGACTTCAGCGTCGGCGGCCCGTTGTTGCTGGAAAAGGCCGAACTGTCGATCGAGCCGGGCGAACGCATCGCCTTGATCGGCCGCAACGGCGCCGGCAAATCCACCCTGCTCAAGCTGCTGTCCGGCGATCACAAGCCCGATGACGGGGAAGTCCGCGTGCAGCAGGGCGTGCGCGTCACCCGCCTGGAGCAGGAAGTGCCACATGGCGCCGCCGGCTCGGTGTTCGACGTCGTCGCCGATGGCCTCGGTGAACTGGGCCAGTGGCTGGCCGAATTCCATCACCTGAGCCACGCCGAAGTATTTGATGGCGAAGCACTGGGCAACGTGCAGGCCAAGATCGACGCCGCCAACGGCTGGGGCCTGGATCAGCGCGTCAGCGAAACCCTGACCAAGCTCGACCTGGACGGCGAAGCCGAGTTCGGCCGCCTGTCCGGCGGCATGAAGCGCCGCGTGCTGCTCGCCCGTGCGCTGGTGTCCAGCCCCGACGTGCTGCTGCTGGACGAACCGACCAACCACCTCGATATCGAAGCCATCGACTGGCTCGAAGCGTTCCTGAAGGGTTGGAGCGGCAGCGTGGTGTTCGTTACCCATGACCGCCGCTTCCTGCGTGCACTGGCCACCCGCATCGTCGAGATCGACCGTGGCCAGGTCACCAGCTGGCCGGGCGACTGGGCCAACTACGAGCGTCGCCGAGAGGAACGCCTCAACGCGCAGGCGCAGGAAAACGCGCGCTTCGACAAGCTGCTGGCGCAGGAAGAAGTCTGGATCCGCCAAGGCATCAAGGCGCGCCGCACCCGCGATGAGGGCCGCGTGCGCCGCCTGAAGGCGATGCGCGTGGAGCGTTCGCAGCGCCGTGATCTCAGCGGCAACGTCAAGATGGAAGCCGCACAGGGCATCAGCTCTGGCAAGAAGGTCATCGACGTCAAGGATATTTCGTTCGCCTTCGGTGAGCGCACCATGGTCCGCGACTTCACCACCACCATCATGCGCGGCGACCGCATCGGCCTGATCGGCCCCAACGGCAGCGGCAAGACGACGCTGCTGAAGCTGCTGCTGGGCGAGCTGCAGCCGGCCAAGGGCGAAGTCAACGCCGGCACCAACCTGCAGATCGCCTATTTCGACCAGTACCGCGCGGTGCTGCGCGAAGACTGGAGCGCGATCGAGAACGTGGCCGAAGGCCGCGATTTCCTCGAGTTCAACGGCAAGCGCAAGCACGTGCATGCCTACCTGCAGGACTTCATGTTCACCCCGGAACGCGCGCGTGCGCCGATTACCCGCCTGTCCGGTGGCGAGCGCAACCGCCTGCTGCTGGCCAAGCTGTTCGCGCAGCCGTCCAACCTGCTGGTGATGGACGAACCGACCAACGACCTGGACGTGGAAACCCTGGAGCTGCTGGAAGAGCTGTTGGGCGAATACACCGGCACTCTGCTGCTGGTCAGCCATGACCGTGACTTCATCGACAACGTGGTGACCTCCACGCTGGTGATGGAAGGCGACGGCGTGATCGGCGAGTACGTCGGTGGCTACAGCGACTGGCAGCGTTATGCGGCCGGCATCGCGGCGCCTGCCTCGGTCCCCGCAGCCAAGCCGCCGGCCGCCGCCCCGGCCGCTGCCCCCCCGGCTGCCCCCAAGCGCAAGCTGGCCTACAAGGAAGCACGCGAGCTGGAGCAGCTGCCGAAGACCATCGAGAAGCTGGAAGGCGACGTCGAAGGGTTGACCTCGGCGATGAACGACCCGGCGTTCTATACCCGCAGCAGTGCGGAAGTGACCGCGCACACCCAGCAGCTGGCCAAGGTGCAGGCCGAGCTGGATGCCGCGTACGCGCGCTGGGAAGAGCTGGAAGGCTGAGTATCGGTCGGCGCCAGCAGTGCGCCGATTGATCGGATGAAGAATCAGTAGATCCACGCCATGCGTGGATATGCGGATCTGTGCGGACCAACGGTCCGCACCCACCAATCAACGGTCCGTGCGGACCAGGGGCCGCACCCACCGGGGGCCGGCCGTCATTTGACCCCGTGCAGATCCCGCAGCTGGCTCGGCCGGCTGCCGAAATACGCCGCCAGATCGGCGATGTCCTGATCACTCAGGTCCTTCGCCTGCGGCGTCATCAGCGCATGCTGGCGGTCGCCGGCGCGGTAGGCCTGCAGCGCGTGCGCCAGGTAGTCACCGTACTGGCCACCCAGTTTCGGATAGGTCGGATCGATCGGCGCATTGCCGTCGGCCCCATGGCAGTCGATGCAGCTCTGGTTGGTGGCCTTGCCCTTCACCTTGGCGCGGGCCTCACCGGCGGCCTCGCGGCCTGCCGGCAGGCCGGCGGAGGACGAAGAACCGTGTTCGCCGCTGGCATGGCCCGGGTCGGCAGCGGATTTCTCGCTGTTCTCCACCTGCGACTGCGAACAGGCGGCCAGCAGCAGGGCAACGGACAGGGCGATGGCGTGACGCATCGGATGCGCGGCTTTCGACATGGGCGGGCCTTACTTGACGGTGGACAGGTAAACAGAGAGATCGGCGATCTCCTGTTCGCTGAAACTCATCGACTGCGCCTGCATCGTCGGATGCCGGCGCTTGCCCTGGCGGTACTCGGTCAGGGCCTGGGCCAGGTACTGCTGGGTCTGGCCGCCGATCTTCGGCACCCGGTAGCTGGGGTAGGCGTTCTTGTAGCCGGTGATGCCGTGGCACCCCTGGCAGGTGTAGGCCAGGACACGGCCATTGTCGAAGTTGCCGGTGGGCGTGGCAGGCGCCGGCGCGGCGGCAGGCGCCGGGGTGGGTGTGGCAGGAGCGGGAGCGGGCTGTGCGGCGGCCCCAAGGGGCAGGAGGACGGCCAGAGCGAGACAAGCGGCGAGCGGCTGCGGGCGCATGGTGTCGTTTCCGGGGATTCGGGTCTGGTCGTTCCGGCGTGGGGTACGGAACGACCCGAGTATAGCCCCAGGTTTCATCTAGCTGAAATGGGGCGCGGGCCGACCAGTGGCACGAAGGCACCATGACCTTTGGGATATGGTGTTGCCGTGAAGTGGTGCATTACTTTGCTACCACACCTGTCCACGCATCCTCCAGGGACCTGACGATGTCGCACCCAACCTTCCTGTCCGGCCGTCGCAGCGGAATCTGCGCTGCCGCACTGCTGATCTCCACCTCCCTGCTGCTGGGCGGTTGCGCCGCAGGGCCCAATTCCGAAGCCAAGGCTGCCGAGACCAAGGAGGAGAAGAAGGTCGACGCAGTCCCGGTCGAAGTGGCGGTGGCCAGCCATCGTGCGGTCGCAGCCAGCTACACCGGCACCGCGGCGCTGGAGCCACGTGCAGAGTCGCAGGTGGTCGCCAAAACCTCCGGCGTGGCCTTGGCGGTGCTGGTCGAGGAAGGGCAGCGGGTCACCGCCGGCCAGCCGCTGGTGCGGCTGGACCCGGACCGCGCGCGCCTGGCCGTGGCGCAGAGCGAAGCGCAGATGCGAAAGCTGGAAAACAACTACCAGCGCGCACAGAAGCTGGTCGGCCAGCAGATGGTCAGCGCTGCCGATGTCGACCAGCTGCGCTACGACCTGGAGAACGTCCGTGCGCAGTACCGCCTGGCTACGCTGGAGCTGTCCTACACCACGGTCGTGGCACCGATCTCGGGTGTGATCGCCTCACGCTCGATCAAGACCGGCAACTTCGTGCAGATCAATACACCGATCTTCCGCATCGTCGACAACTCGCGGCTGGAGGCCACGCTCAACGTACCCGAACGTGAGCTGGCCACCCTGCGTGCCGGCCAGCCGGTGACGCTGGCGGCCGACGCACTGCCGGGCCAGAGCTTCACCGGCACCGTTGACCGCATCGCGCCGGTGGTGGACTCGGGCAGCGGCACGTTTCGCGTGGTCAGTGCCTTCGATGGTGCCGCGCACGCGCTGCAGCCCGGCATGTTCGGGCGCATCCGCATCGATTACGACCAGCGTGCCGATGCGCTGGTGGTACCGCGCCTGGCGTTGCTCGACGACGGTGAGCCGGCGGTGTTCCGCGTGCGCGAAGGCAAGGTCGCACGCGTTCCGGTCAAGCTGGGTTACGCCGAGGGCCCGTGGGTGGAGATCCGTGATGGCCTGGCGGCCGGTGATCAGGTGGTCACCGCCGGCAAGGTCGCCCTGCGCGACGGCACCACGGTGCAGGTGATCGCCGATCCGAAGGCGAAGGCGGTCGCGGCGGCCGCCAAGCCCGCAGACAAGGCCGGGAGCAAGCAATGACTGCCCCGGGCCACGACCACGGTGCCTCGCCGGCGAGCGACGGCGCCGCCGCCGGCATGCGCGGCGGCCTGGTGGAATTCGCCACGCGTCGCCGTGTGACCATCGCCATGTGCACGGTCACGCTGCTGCTGTTCGGCCTGATCGCGCTCGGCAACCTCAAGGTCAACCTGCTGCCCGACCTGAGCTACCCGACGCTGACCGTGCGCACCGAATACACCGGTGCGGCGCCGACCGAAATCGAAACCCTGATCACCCAGCCGGTTGAAGAAGCGGTGGGCGTGGTCAAGAACCTGCGCAAGCTGAAGTCGGTCTCGCGCACCGGCCAGAGCGATGTGGTGCTGGAGTTCGCCTGGGGCACCAACATGGACCAGGCCAGCCTGGAGGTGCGTGACAAGATGGAAGCGCTGAACCTGCCGCTGGAGGCCAAGGCTCCGGTGCTGCTGCGCTTCAATCCGTCCACCGAGCCGATCATGCGCCTGGTGCTGTCGAACAAGACGGCGCCGACCAGCGATGCCGATGCGGTCCGCGAGCTGACCGGCCTGCGCCGCTATGCCGATGAAGACCTGAAGAAGAAGCTGGAGCCGGTCACCGGCGTGGCAGCAGTGAAGGTGGGCGGTGGCCTGGAAGACGAGATCCAGGTCGACATCGACCAGCAGAAGCTGGCGCAGCTGAACCTGCCGATCGACACCGTCATCAAGCGCCTCAAGGACGAGAACATCAACATCTCCGGCGGCCGCCTGGAGGAGGGCTCCCAGCGCTTCCTGGTGCGTACCGTCAACCAGTTCGCCGACCTCGAGGAAATCCGCAACCTGCTGGTGACCACCCAGGCCGCCAATGGCAGCGCAGCCGACTCGGCGTTGCAGCAGATGTTCAACATCGCCGCGTCGACCGGTTCGGCTGCAGCCATCGCCGCCGCGTCGGCGGCACAGAGCGCATCGTCCGGTGGTGGCTCCAGCGTGGTCGCCAATGGCGTGCCGGTACGCCTGAAGGACGTGGCCACGGTGCGGCAGGGCTACAAGGAGCGTGAAGCGATCATCCGCCTGGGCGGCAAGGAATCGGTCGAGCTGGCCATCTACAAGGAAGGCGACGCCAACACCGTGTCCACCGCCGAAGCGCTGCGCAAGCGCCTGGAGCAGATCAAGGGCACGTTCCCGTCCGATGTCGAGCTGACCACCATCGAGGACCAGTCGCGCTTCATCGAGCACGCCATCGCCGACGTCAAGAAGGACGCGGTGATCGGTGGCCTGCTGGCAATCCTGATCATCTTCCTGTTCCTGCGCGATGGCTGGAGCACGTTCGTGATCAGCCTGTCGTTGCCTGTATCGATCATCGCCACGTTCTTCTTCATGGGCCAGCTCGGCCTGAGCCTGAACGTGATGTCGCTGGGCGGCCTGGCATTGGCCACTGGCCTGGTGGTGGATGACTCGATCGTGGTGCTGGAGAGCATCGCCAAGGCCCGCGAGCGTGGCCTGGGCATCCTGCAGGCGGCGATTGCCGGCACCCGCGAAGTGAGCATGGCGGTGGTCGCCTCGACCCTGACCACCATCGCCGTGTTCCTGCCGCTGGTGTTCGTCGATGGCATCGCCGGGCAGCTGTTCCGCGACCAGGCGCTGACCGTGGCGATCGCCATCGCGATCTCGCTGCTGGTGTCGATGACCCTGATCCCGATGTTGAGCTCGCTGAAGGGGCGGCCGCCGCTGGCGTTCCCGGAAGAGGCGCCGAACGAAGCATGGCAGCCGCAGAAGCGCTGGCAGAAGCCGGTTGCGCTGGGCCGCCGTGGCGTGGTCGCCAGCGTGCGCTGGAGCTTCTATGCGCTGGCGTGGCTTGTCGTGCGCGTGTGGCGTGGCGTGGTGGCAGTGGTCGGCCCGGTGATGCGCAAGGCCAGCGACCTGGCGATGAAGCCCTATGCAGGCGCCGAGCGAGGCTACCTGCGCCTGCTGCCGAGTGCGCTGGCGCATCCCGGCAAGGTGCTGGGCGTGGCAGCCATCATCTTCGTGGCGACCATGGCGCTGGTACCGATGCTTGGCGCGGACCTGATTCCGCAGCTGGCGCAGGACCGGTTCGAAATGACGGTGAAGCTGCCGGCCGGCACGCCGCTGAAGCAGACCGATGCGCTGGTGCGCGAGCTGCAGCTGGCGCACGGCAAGGGGGAGGGCGTGGCCTCGCTGTATGGCGTCAGTGGCAGCGGCACCCGGCTGGATGCCAGTCCGACCGAAAGCGGCGAGAACATCGGCAAGCTGACTGTGGTGATGGAAGGCGGTGGCAACGCGCGCACTGAAGCGGCAATCACCGAACGCCTGCGCGGCACCATGAGCCAGCACCCGGGCGCCCAGGTCGACTTCGCGCGGCCGGCGTTGTTCAGCTTCTCCACGCCGTTGGAAATCGAACTGCGCGGGCAGGACATGGCGACCCTGGAAGTGGCCGGCCAGCGCTTGGCGGCGATGCTGCGCGGCAATGCGCACTACGCCGACGTGAAGTCGACGGTGGAAGAGGGCTTCCCGGAAATCCAGATCCGCTTCGACCAGGAGCGCGCGGGTGCGCTGGGCCTGACCACCCGCCAGATCGCCGACGTGGTGGTGAAGAAGGTGCGCGGCGACGTCGCCACCCGCTACAGCTTCCGTGATCGCAAGATCGACGTGCTGGTGCGTGCCCAGGAAGGTGACCGCGCCAGCGTCGAGAGCATCCGCCGGCTGATCGTCAATCCGGGCAGCACCCGCCCGGTCACCCTTGACGCGGTGGCCGACGTGGTCGCCACCACCGGCCCCAGCGAGATCCATCGTGCCGACCAGACCCGGGTGGCGGTGGTATCGGCCAACCTGCGCGACATCGACCTCGGCGCAGCCATGCGCGAAGTGCAGCAGATGGTGGCCGAGCAGCCGCTGGGTGCGGGCGTTGGCCTGCACATCGGTGGCCAGGGCGAGGAGCTGGCGCAGGCGGCGAAGTCGCTGATCTTCGCCTTTGGACTGGCGATCTTCCTGGTCTACCTGGTGATGGCCTCGCAGTTCGAGTCGCTGCTGCACCCGTTCGTGATCCTGTTCACCATCCCGCTGGCGCTGGTCGGCGCGATCCTGGCGCTGATGCTGACCGGCAAGCCCATCTCGGTGGTGGTGTTCATCGGCCTGATCCTGCTGGTCGGCCTGGTCACCAAGAACGCGATCATCCTGATCGACAAGGTCAACCAGCTGCGCGAAGCCGGCGTGGCCAAGCATGAGGCGCTGGTGGAAGGTGCGCGCTCGCGCCTGCGCCCGATCATCATGACCACGCTGTGCACGCTGTTCGGCTTCCTGCCGCTGGCGGTGGCCATGGGCGAGGGCGCCGAAGTGCGTGCACCGATGGCGATCACCGTGATCGGTGGCCTGCTGGTGTCGACGCTGCTGACGCTGCTGGTGATCCCGGTGGTGTACGACCTGATGGATCGTCGCGGCGACGCCTATTACCGTGAGCGCGGCCGCAAGCATGCCGGTGAAGGCCTGCATGGCGACGAGGGCGGCACGGCAGGTGTGGAGGAGCCGGCATGAGCGTTGCCGAGTTCTCCATCCGCCGCCCGGTCACCACCATCATGTGCTTCGTGTCGCTGGTAGTGATCGGCCTGATCGCTTCGTTCCGGCTGCCGTTGGAGGCGCTGCCGGACATCTCCGCGCCGTTCCTGTTCGTGCAGATCCCATACACCGGTTCGACGCCCGAGGAAGTGGAGCGGACCATCATCCGCCCGGTCGAGGAGTCGCTGGCGACGATGACCGGCATCAAGCGCATGCGCTCATCGGCCACCTCCGAGGCGGCGCTGATCTATATCGAGTTCAGCGACTGGGACCGCGACATCGCCATTGCCGCGTCCGACGCGCGCGAGCGTATCGATGCGATCCGCAGCGACCTGCCCGACGACCTGCAGCGCTACAACGTGTTCAAGTGGTCCAGCAGTGACCAGCCGGTACTGAAGGTACGCCTGGCCAGTACCTCCGACCTGACCACTGCCTATGACATGCTCGACCGTGAGTTCAAACGGCGCATCGAGCGTATTCCCGGTGTGGCCCGCGTCGACATCACCGGTGCACCGCCGAACGAGGTGGAGATCGCCATCGATCCGAACCGGCTCAACGCGCATGGGTTGAGCATCAACGAGCTGAGCGAGCGCCTGCGCACGCTGAACTTCTCGATCTCGGCCGGGCAGATCGACGACAACGGCCAGCGCGTGCGCGTGCAGCCGGTGGGCGAGATCACCGACCTTCAGGAGATGCGCGACCTGGTGATCAACGCCAAGGGCCTGCGCCTGGGCGATATCGCCGACGTGCGCCTGAAGCCTGCACGGATGAACTACGGGCGTCGCCTGGACGGCAACCCGGCGGTCGGCCTGGACATCTTCAAGGAGCGCAGCGCCAATCTGGTGGACGTGTCGCGCGCGGCGCTGGCCGAGGTCGAGGCGATCCGTGCGCAGCCGTCGATGCGCGACGTGCAGATAAAGGTGATCGACAACCAGGGCAAGGCGGTGACCTCGTCGCTGCTGGAGCTGGCCGAAGCCGGTGCGGTCGGCCTGATCCTGTCGGTGACGGTGCTGTTCTTCTTCCTGCGCCATTGGCCGTCGACGCTGATGGTGACCCTGGCCATTCCTATCTGCTTCACCATCACCCTGGGCTTCATGTACTTCGTCGGGGTGACGCTGAACATCCTGACCATGATGGGCCTGCTGCTGGCCGTGGGCATGCTGGTCGACAACGCCGTGGTGGTGGTGGAGAGCATCTACCAGGAGCGCGAGCGCATGCCGGGGCAGCCACGGCTGGCCTCGATCATCGGCACCCGCAACGTGGCCATCGCGCTCAGCGCCGGTACGCTGTGCCACTGCATCGTGTTCGTGCCGAACCTGTTCGGCGAGACCAACAACATCAGCATCTTCATGGCGCAGATCGCGATCACCATCTCGGTCTCGCTGCTGGCCTCGTGGCTGGTCGCGGTCAGCCTGATTCCGATGCTGTCCGCACGCATGGCCACACCCAAGCTGGTGCACTCGCAGACCGGCCTGATCGCGCGCCTGCAGCGGCGCTATGCACAGCTGCTGGACTGGTCGCTGCACCACCGCGGCTGGAGCCTGCTCGGCATCCTGCTGGTGGTACTGGTCAGCCTGGTGCCGATGAAGCTGACCAAGGTCGACATGTTCGGGGGCGAGGGCGGCAAGGACATCTTCATCGGCTACATGTGGAAGGGCGCCTACACCTACCGGCAGATGTCCGAGGAAGTGGCGCGCGTGGAGAGCTGGATCGACCAGAACCGCGAGCGCCTGCACGTGAAGCAGGTGTACTCCTGGTACAGCGAGCAGGAAGGCAGCTCCACGGTGGTCACCCTGGACGAGAGGTACGCCAAGGACATCAAGGCGCTGCAGGAAGAGTTGCGCAAGGGCCTGCCGAAGTCCGCCCGCACCGACTATTTCGTCGGCAACCAGGGCGGCGATGGCGGGGGTGGCGGCAACCAGGGCGTGCAGGTGCAGATGGTGGGCGATTCCAGCTCGATGCTGCAGGAGATCGGCCAGGAAGTGGTGCCGTTGCTGGCGCAGCGTGCCGAACTGCGGGACGTGCGCATCGACAACGGCGAGAAGGGCGGCGAGCTGAAGGTACGCGTCGACCGTGAGCGTGCCGCAGCGTTCGGTTTCAACGCCGAACAGGTGGCCAGCTTCGTCGGCCTGGCGCTGCGCGGCGCACCGATGCGCGAGTTCCGTCGCGGTGACAATGAAGTGCCGGTGTGGGTGCGCTTTGCCGGCGCCGAGCAGAGCAGCCCGGAAGACCTGGCCGGTTTCAGCGTGCGTACCGGCGATGGCCGCAGCGTGCCGCTGCTGAGCCTGGTCACCGTGGACGTTGGTTCGTCGGCCACCCAGATCGGCCGTACCAATCGTCAGACGACATTGACCATCAAGGCCAACCTGGCCGGGAAGGTCACCGCACCGGACGGGCGCAAGGCGATAGAGGCTGTGCTCAAGCCGATGAACTTCCCGGCCGGCTACGGCTTCACCTTCGATGGCGGCGACTACGGCAACGATGATGAAGCCATGCAGCAGATGGTGTTCAACCTGCTGATCGCGCTGGTGATGATCTACGTGGTGATGGCGGCGGTCTTCGAGTCGCTGCTGTTCCCGGCGGCGATCATGAGCGGCGTGCTGTTCTCGATCTTCGGCGTGTTCTGGCTTTTCTGGATCACTGGCACCTCGTTCGGGATCATGTCCTTCATTGGCATCCTGGTGCTGATGGGCGTGGTGGTGAACAACGGCATCGTGATGATCGAGCACATCAACAACCTGCGGCGCAGCGGCATGGGCCGTACCCAGGCGCTGGTGGAAGGCTCACGCGAACGCCTGCGCCCGATCATGATGACCATGGGCACGGCGATCCTGGCGATGGTGCCGATCTCGCTGACCGACACGCAGATGTTCGGCAATGGCCCGGAGTACTCGCCGATGGCGCGCGCGATTGCCGGCGGCCTGGCGTTCTCGACCGTGGTCAGCCTGCTGTTCCTGCCGACGATCTACGCGGTGCTCGATGACCTGCGCAATGCCGTGACGCGGCTGATCCGTCGCGCGCGAGGTGTGGAGGTCGTGGCGGGGACCGCGGTGTAGTGGTCGAGCTTGCTCGACCGTAATACGCGCCAACGTGTTGTGGTGTGGGGGAGGCCGGTCGTAGTGGGGCGGCCTCCCCCTTTTTTTTGCTCGCCGCGTCTGCTTGCCTCTGTAGAGCCGAAGGCAGCGGCAGGAGCCGCTGCCAACGTCGCTTGCGACGGCCCGGAGGGTGTCGGCCAGGACGGCCGGCATAGCCATGCTCGGCTGCTGTTCGCCGCGTTGCGGCGTCGCCCGAGCATGGGCTCGGGCGCTACAGATTCTGTGGCCGGTTGAGGCTTACCCCGCCACCTTGCCCCACACCTTGAACGTGGTCAGCCACAGGCCGAGCATGCTGCCGATGTTGGTCAGCATGAAGGTCAGCACCACGCGGGTAACGCGATTGCGGTACCAGCCCTTCAGGCTCTGCGCATCGTCGCGCAGCTTCAGGAAGTCCTCGTAGGCTGGCTTGCGCACACGCGCTTCCACCAGTGCCGAGAAGGCGCCGGTCGGGATGCTCAGGCGGAACGGCTTGAACGGGGCTACCGCGATCGCGGTGAGGATGCTCAGCGGGTGACCACCGGCCAGCAGGCAGCCCAGGCCGGCCAGGCCGCCGGTATACATCGCCCAGGTTGCCAGCAGCTCGGTGCCTACGCCCAGGCCGCCGCGGTAGAAGCCTACGCCGATGCCGGTCGCCACGATCGCCAGGATGCCCAGCGTGAACCACGGGATGTTGCGCTTCTTCGGCACCGCCTCCAGCTCGGCGCGCAGCGGCGCCGGTGCCTCGGTGTCGGTTTCCAGGTGGCGTGCCAGACCCGCCAGGTGGCCGGCTCCGACCACTGCCAGCACTTCGCGCTGGCGCGGGTCGTGTTCTTCGCGCAGGCGGGTGGCCATGTAGCGGTCGCGCTCGCCGATGATGGTTTCGTACAGCGCCGGGCTCTCGCTTGCGAACTCACCGAAGCTCGATTCCAGCATGTCGCCCTGCTTGAGCTTCTCGATCTCGTTCTCGCCCACTTCCTCGGACGAGAACAGGCCGGCGCCGAGGCCGGCAACCAGCTTCAGCTTGCCGAAGAAGCCCAGCCGTTGCGACGCGCGGCGGAAGGTCAGGCCAACCTCGCGGTCGATCAGGTGCACCGGCAGGTTGCGTTCGCGGGCGAGTTCCACCGCACGTTTCAGCTCGGCACCGGGCTCGATGTCGAGTTGCTCGGCCAGGCGACGCTGATAGGCGGACAGAGCCAGGTTGGCGGCGAACAGGGCGACGCGGCCCTTGCGGATCACCTCGACCAGGTCGAGCTTGGCGAGTGTGTCGGGGTCGCTCAGCGCCTGCAGGCGCTGCGGGTCCAGCTCGACGGCAACGGCATCGAAGCGGCCGCTGTCGATGGCTTTTTCAACGGCCTCGACGCTGGCGCGGGAGACGTGGGCGGTGCCCAGCAGGGTGTAGCGCACGCCGTCGCGTTCGACGACGCGCACCGGCTGGCCGGCGAACAGGTCGTCGCCGGTCTCGGGAAGGGTTTCGGTCATGGGTTCATTCATTGGAGGGGGCGGTGTCGGCGCCATCGCCGAGCGCGCGCTGCATCTGTACGGTGTCCAGCCAGCGGCCATGCTTGCGGCCGAGGCCACGGAACACGCCCACCAGCTCGAAGCCGAAGCGTTCGTGCAGCTTGATCGAGGCGGTGTTGGTCGGTTCGCCGATCACCGCCACCATCTGCCGGTAGCCACGTGCCACGCAGGCGTCGATCAAGGCCTGCAGCAGGCCGGTGCCGACACCCTTGCCCTGGAACGCGGCATCGACGTAGACCGAGTTCTCCACGGTCCACTGGTAGGCAATGCGGGTGCGATAGGTGTTGGCATAGGCATAGCCAGCCACCTGGCCGTCGATCTCGGCGACCAGGTAGGGGAAGCCACGATCAATGATGTCGCGCATGCGGCGCAGCATCTCGGTCGCGTCCGGGATGTCGTACTCGTAGGTGTTGACGAAATCGGTCACTTCCACCGCGTAGATGGCGGTGATTGCGTCGATGTCGGCCGGACCGGCATCACGGATGAGGACGGCCATGCGCGGGCTCCGGCTCAGTCGATGTAGCGCTTGAGCAGGTCGCCGTATGCATCGATGCGGCGATCACGCAGGAACGGCCAGATGCGGCGCACATGCTCGCTGCGCTGCAGGTCGACGTCGCACAGCAGCACGGTGGCCTCGGTGCCGGCCTCGGCCAGGAACTCGCCCTGCGGGCCGAGCACGTGGCTGTTGCCCCAGAACTGGATGCCCGACGCGCCCAGCGGCGACGCCTCGTGGCCGACGCGGTTGCAGCTCAGCACCGGCAGGCCGTTGGCCACGGCGTGGCCACGGTGGCTCAGCACCCAGGCGTCGCGCTGGCGGGTCTTCTCGTCCTGCACGTCGTCCGGGTCCCAGCCGATCGCGGTCGGGTACAGCAGCAGCTCGGCGCCGGCCAGCGCCATCAGGCGTGCCGCTTCCGGGTACCACTGGTCCCAGCACACCAGCACGCCCAGGCGGCCCACCGACGTATCGATCGGCTTGAAGCCGATGTCGCCCGGGGTGAAGTAGAACTTCTCGTAGAAGCCCGGATCATCCGGGATGTGCATCTTGCGGTACTTGCCGAGCAGCGTACCGTCCTTCTCGAACACCACGGCGGTGTTGTGGTACAGGCCGGCAGCGCGGCGCTCGAACAGCGAGCCGACCAGCACCACGCCATGCTTCTTCGCCAGTGCGCCCAGGCGCTCGGTGCTCGGGCCCGGAATGGATTCGGCCAGGTCGAATTCGTCCACCGATTCGTGCTGGCAGAAATACGGGCCGTTGTGCAGTTCCTGCAGCAGCACCAGCTTGGCACCCTGCGCAGCCGCCTCGGCCACGCGTGCTTCGATCACCGCCAGGTTGGCGGCGGCATCACCGTGGTTGCGCTCCTGGATCAGGGCGACGGTAAGGGGGCTGCGCGAGTTCATGCGGGGCGTTCCTGCGGGGGAAAACCTGCATGTTAGCGCGGATGGGCGGCGACGGCGTGTCGCGCGCTGAATGGCCGGTGTTGTAGAGCCGAGCCCATGCTCGGCTGCGCTCTGCTTCGATCGCGCGAGCGGCCAGCCGAGCGTGGGCTCGGCTCTACATGAAGCCAGTCGAGCATGGCTCGACTCTATAAAAGCAGTGCCGGGCGGGGCCCGGCGTCATCCGTCAGGCCTTCAACAGCCCTTCCGGCAGCTGCATGGTGATGCAGTGCAGGCTGCCGTTCTGCCAGATCAGCGAGCGGCAAGGCACCTGCACGATCTCGCGACCCGGATGCGCCTGGGCCAGCACATCACGGGCCAGGTCGTCGGCCGGGTCGCCATAGGCCGGCATCAGCACCGCGCCGTTGACGATCAGGTAGTTGGCGTACGACGCAGCAAGACGGCGGCCTTCGTCGATCACCGGCCGCGCCCACGGCAGCGGGAACAGGCGATACGGCTGGCCGTCCTTGGTGCGCAGCGCGGCCAGCTCGTTGCCCATCGCCTGCAGCTCGGCGTAGTGCGAATCGCTCTCGTCGTCGCAGGCCTGATAGACGATGCTGTCAGCGGAGGCGAAGCGGGCGAGGGTATCGATGTGGGCGTCGGTGTCGTCGCCTTCCAGGTAGCCGTGGTCCAGCCACAGCACGCGGTCCTGCTGCAGCCAGTCGGCCAGGTCGGCGCTCAGGCTGGCGCGGTCGCGGTCCGGGTGGCGTTCGTGCAGGCACTTCCAGGTGGTCAGCAGGGTGCCTTCGCCGTCGGTCTCGATGCCACCGCCTTCCAACGCGAACGGAATGCTGCGTACCGGGGCGTCGTTGAACACGCCAGCCTGGTCGAGCACGCCCACCAGCTGGTCATCCAGGGTGGCGTCGAACTTGCCGCCCCAGCCAGTGAAGCGGAAGTCCAGCAGCTGGAAACCGCCGTCGGCGCGGCGCAGGGTGATCGGGCCGGAGTCGCGCAGCCAGGTATCGTCGTAGGCGGCCGTGGTGAAGTGCACCTTGTCCATGTCGATGCGGTTGGAGCGCAGCCGCATTTCGGCATAGGTCTCCACATCGTCGTCGGCCACGCAGATCAGCACCGGCTGGAAGCGGGTGATGGCCGCGACCAGGGCGATGTAGGTCTCTTCCACCTGGCCCAGGCGGTCGGCCCAGTCGGTGTCGGCGGTAGGCCAGGCAATCAGGACGCCGCTCTGGGCTTCCCACTCGGCAGGAAAACGAAGGGTCTGGTTCATGGTCTCGCTACACAGGCCCGCCCAGGGCGGGAAAAGGGATCAACGGATCGGTGGTTTCGGGCCGATTTCGTTCGGGTCCGCCTGGTTGGCCACCACGTCGATCACCTTCTGCTTCTCGAAGTAGACGGTGAACTGCGGGTACACCCAGCGGTTGATGGTCGGCCATTGCCGCTTCTGCCCGCCACGCGGCTGCAGTTGTTCGCTGGGCGCGCCGAACTGCGCCTGCACCTGCTGCATGCTCTGGCCGCGCACGGGCAGGGCACCGGCCGGCTTCTCGCGGGCACGGTCGACAAGCAGGGTATCGGCCAGTGCCGGTGTGGCGGCGGCCAGGGTGGCCATCACGGCCAGGGCGGACAGGTAACGCTTCATCTCGATCTACTCCCCAGTGGTCAAGAAAGGCGATTACAGCAAAAACGGCAGGAAAAAGCCGCATAAACAAAAAACCGCCCGAAGGCGGTTTCTTGCATCGGGTCGGCCCCGCGTAGGGCCAGCCGCAGCCGGAAGGCTGTGAGGCTTAGCGCTGACGCGCCTTGAAACGCGGGTTCGACTTGCAGATGACGAAGATCTTGCCACGACGACGCACGACCTTGCAGTCACGGTGACGGGCCTTCGCCGACTTCAGGGAGGACAGGACTTTCATGGCATACCTCGGCGTAAACAGTAGTTGTTCGGGTGGAGCGTGGCCGCGATATGCGAAAGACAATCGGCAGTTGACGCTCGTTCAAGCCCGCCATTCTACCGGGCTTTTCCTCATGGTTTCAAGTGGTTGCACAAAAGATCCCGCTGGGGGCGTCTGGCAGGGGCTAGAATGGCCTCTTCACACGCTCTGGGACCCCCATGAATCCACTCGCTCCCGTCCTGACCATCGACGGCCCATCCGGGGCCGGCAAGGGTACCATCAGCCGCATCATCGCGCGCAGGATGGGCTGGCATTACCTGGATTCGGGCGCGCTGTACCGGGCGGTGGGCGTGGCCGCAAGCTGGGCCGACATCGACACCTCCGACGCCTCCGCGCTGGTCCGCTGCACCTTTGATACCCACGTTCAGTTTGTCGAGCAGGGCGATGCCATGCGGGTCATGGTCAACGGCACCGATGCCACCGACGAGCTGCGCCTGGAGACCACCGGGGCGCTGGCCTCGGCCATTGCTGCCATCCCGGAGGTCCGGGCCGCCCTGAAGGAGCGCCAGCGCGCATTCAGGGAGCTGCCGGGCCTGGTCGCCGACGGCCGCGACATGGGCACGGTGATCTTTCCGGACGCCCCCTACAAGGTCTTCCTGACCGCCAGTGCCGAGGAGCGCGCAGAGCGCCGGCATAAGCAGTTGAAAGACAAGGGGGTTTCTGTTAACTTTGATGACCTCCTGCGCGAGATCATGGCCCGCGACGCCCGTGATGCTCAGCGTACCGTGGCGCCCCTGAAGCCGGCAGACGATGCTGTCCTCATCGACACCACAGGCATCGGCATCGATGATGTCGTTGCCCGAGTGATGGATCTGCTTCCGGTTCCGGCTGCCTGATCCGTTCGCGCGGGAGCACTGCCAGTCGCATCGGCAGTGGTCGCGCAAAGCAGTGCTGTACCCGCTCCGTCGCGCAATGATGCGTGGCGGTTTTCCTACTACACACGACCTGCGTTTCCGGGGTCGACCAACAGGCGGGCGGTCGCCATTCCCCTGAAGGGGACGCCACCGACCCATGTGTCCAACAGAGTAAATCTAATGACCGAATCATTTGCCGAACTGTTTGAAGCCAGCCAGGCCAACCTGGCCAAGCTGAAGCCGGGCGCCATCGTCAGCGGTACCGTTGTTGAAGTCCGCGGCGACGTCGTGGTGATCAACGCTGGCCTGAAGTCCGAAGGCATCGTGCCGATCGAACAGTTCCGTAACGACGCTGGCGAAATCGACGTCGCCGAAGGCGACATCGTCAAGGTCGCCCTCGACTCGATCGAGAACGGCTTCGGCGAAACCGTCCTGTCGCGCGAGAAGGCCAAGCGCGCGATGGTGTGGGACGAGCTGGAAGAAGCGTTGGAAAAGAACGAAACCATCACCGGCCGCATCAGCGGCAAGGTCAAGGGTGGTTTCACCGTGGACATCAAGGATGTCCGCGCCTTCCTGCCGGGTTCCCTGGTCGATGTGCGCCCGGTGCGCGATCCGGCCTACCTGGAAGGCAAGGAACTCGAGTTCAAGCTCATCAAGCTGGACCGCAAGCGTAACAACGTCGTGGTCTCGCGCCGCGCTGTCGTCGAAAGCGAGCACTCGGAAGAGCGCGAGCAGCTGATGGACAAGCTGCAGGAAGGCGCGATCCTGAAGGGTGTCGTCAAGAACCTGACCGATTACGGCGCGTTCGTGGACCTGGGCGGTATCGACGGCCTGCTGCACATCACCGACATGGCGTGGAAGCGCGTGCGTCACCCGTCGGAAGTCGTGAACGTCGGCGACGAGCTGGACGTCCGCGTGCTGAAGTTCGACCGCGAGCGCAACCGCGTTTCGCTGGGCCTGAAGCAGCTGGGCGAGGATCCGTGGGACAACATCGGCCGTCGTTACCCGGCCAACAGCCGCGTCTTCGGCAAGGTCTCCAACGTCACCGATTACGGTGCGTTCGTTGAGATCGAGCCGGGCGTCGAAGGCCTGGTGCACGTCTCCGAGATGGATTGGACCAACAAGAACGTCAACCCGTCCAAGGTTGTCCAGGTGGGTGATGAAGTCGAAGTGATGGTGCTGGACGTCGATGAAGAGCGTCGCCGCATCTCGCTGGGCATGAAGCAGGTTGCCGCCAATCCGTGGGAAACCTTCGCTGCCACCCACAAGAAGGGTGACAAGGTGTCGGGCCAGATCAAGTCGATCACCGACTTCGGCATCTTCATCGGCCTGGACGGCGGCATCGACGGCCTGGTCCACCTGTCCGACATCAGCTGGAACACCACCGGCGAAGACGTCGTTCGCAACTTCAAGAAGGGCGATACCCTGGACGCCGTCGTCCTGGCCGTCGATCCGGAGCGCGAGCGCATCTCCCTGGGCGTGAAGCAGCTGGAGCAGGATCCGTTCGGCCAGTACATGGCTGCCAATCCGAAGGGTTCCAAGGTCGAAGGCGTGGTGAAGGAAGTCGACGCCAAGGGCGCGATCATCGAGCTGGCTGACGGCATCGAAGGTTACGTCTCGGCCCGCGACATCGCCAACGAGCGCGTTGACGACGCCACCCAGCACCTGAAGGTCGGCGACAAGGTCGAAGCCAAGTTCGTGGGCATGGACCGCAAGGGCCGTACCCTGCAGCTGTCGATCAAGGCCAAGGACGACGCTGAAATGCGCGAAGTGCTGGAGGAATACCAGTCCTCTTCGGCTTCCAGCGGCACCACCCAGCTGGGCGCGCTGCTGCGTGCACAGCTGAACGGCAACAAGTCCGAGTAATCGGCCTTAGGCTGTTCGTTGTTTCCTGGACGGCCCGGGCATTGCCCGGGCCGTTTCAGGCTGAGATGCCCCTGATGTGAGCCGGTAATGACCAAATCCGAACTGATCGAAATCCTTGCGCGCCGCCAGGCGCACCTGAAGGCCGATGATGTCGATCTGGCGGTGAAGTCGTTGCTGGAAATGATGGGCGGATCGCTGTCCGCCGGGGATCGCATCGAAATCCGTGGATTTGGCAGCTTCTCGCTGCACTATCGTCCGCCGCGCCTGGGTCGCAACCCGAAGACCGGCGAATCGGTTGCCCTGCCGGGCAAGCATGTTCCCCATTTCAAGCCGGGCAAGGAACTGCGCGAGCGGGTCAGCAGTGTGCTGCCGCTGGACGCCGATCCGGCCTGAGCCTGCCGTCGCGCCACCGCGTGCGAATCCAGCCGCGAGTCGGATAAGCTACGGACTCCTGCCACTGGAGCTGTCGCATGAAGGTTTTTCGTCTGCTGGTCCTGCTGGCGGTGCTGATCCTTGGATTGATCATCGGTGCGGTCAACATGACCGCAATGTCGATCAACCTGCTGTTTACCCAACTGCACACTTCGGTGGGCGTGGCCCTGATTGCCGCGCTGCTGGTCGGTGTCGTGGTCGGTGCCGGGCTGGTGCTGGTGAGCGTGGTCATTCCGCTCTACGGCCAGCTGCGTCGCGCCAACAAGTCCGCTGCCGCTTCGCCGGCACCGGTTGCTTCCCCCCAATCTTTTGATGGACGTTGATCGAAGATGGATTTCGTCACCGAGTGGTTCTGGTTCTTCCTGTTCGTACCGCTGGCCGCACTGGCCGGGTGGGTGATCGGGCGGCGTGGTGGCCAACGCCACGGTGACAGCCAGGTCAGCCGCCTGTCGAGCACCTATTTCCGTGGCCTGAACTACCTGCTCAACGAGCAGCCGGACAAGGCCATCGAGCTGTTCCTGCACATCGCCGAGCTGGACAAGGAAACCTTCGAGACCCAGGTCGCGCTGGGCCATCTGTTCCGCCGTCGTGGCGAAGTCGACCGCGCCATCCGCCTGCACCAGGGCCTGGTCAATCGCCATGACCTGAGTGACGCACAGCGCGTGCAGGCCCTGCTGGCCCTGGGCGAGGACTACATGAAGTCCGGCCTGCTGGATCGTGCCGAGACCGTGTTCACCGAGCTGGCCCAGCTGGATCAGCGCGCACCGCAGGCGCTCAAGCACCTGATCGGCATCTACCAGGCCGAGCGCGATTGGGAAAAGGCCATCGACAACGCCACCCGGTTCGAGGATGTCACCGGCGAGCCGATGGGCAAGCTGATCGGGCAGTTCGAGTGCGAACTGGCCGAGCGATTCCGTGGCGCCGGCAAGCTGGAAGAGGCGAGGGCAGCGATCGCCCGCGCCTACCAGGCCGATGCGATGTCGGTGCGCGCCGGCATCATCGAGGGCCGGTTGGAAACCGACGCGGGCAATCCTGAGGCCGCCGTGCGCGCCTTCGAGCGCGCCGCGCGCAACGACCCCGAATACCTGCCGGAACTGCTGCCGGCGTTGATGCAGAACTATCGCAAGGTGGGCGATCTGGCAGGTGCGCGCGCGTTCCTGTCGGAGATGACAGAGCATTACCGTGGCATTGCCCCGGTGCTGGCGCTGACCCGGTTGATGGAAGAGCAGGAAGGCGTGGCCCCGGCGCGTGCCTACCTGGGCCGCCAGCTGAAGGATCGCCCGTCGGTGCGTGGCGAGTCCGCGCTGATCGACCTCACCCTGGCCGAGGGCGCCGATTCCACAGCCACCCTGCATGACCTCAAGCACATCACTGACCAGTTGCTGGTGCGCAACCCGGCCTATCGCTGCACCCGCTGCGGCTTCGGGGCGCGTACCCACCACTGGCAGTGTCCGAGCTGCAAGGAGTGGGGGACGGTCAAGCCGCTGCTGAACTACGCGGTGCTCTGATCCATGCCCTGGCTTGTGATGGGCGCGCTGCTGGCGCTCGCCCTGCTGAGTGCGGTGCTGACCTGGGCGGCACGCGGCTATGCGCTGCGCCAGCAGTTGATGGATCAGCCCGGCGAACGCCGCAGCCATAGCGTCGCTACGCCGCGCGGTGGCGGCATCGCCATCGTCATCAGCCTGCTGGTGACTGCAGCCGTGGCCATCTGGGCCTGGCCCGAGAGCACGCCGACAGTACTGGTGGCCAGCCTTGGGCTGGTGCTGGTGGCCGGTATCGGCTGGTGGGACGACCACAAGCCCCTGCCAGCGATGCGTCGCCTGCTGGTCCATTTCATCGCCGCGACGCTGCTGGCCGGCCTGGTGAAGGTGAATGGCGGCAGCTGGCTGTTGGCGGCGCTGGTGCTGCTGTTCACCGCCTCACTGATCAACATCTGGAATTTCATGGACGGCATCAACGGCATTGCCGCCAGCCAGGCCGTCGTGGCAATGCTGGGGCTGGCGCCGGTGCTGCCGTGGCCGTACTCGCTGGCTGCCGTGGCCCTGGGCCTGGCCTGCCTTGGATTCCTGCCGTTCAACTTCCCTCGGGCCCGGATCTTCATGGGCGATGTCGGAAGTGGAGCGCTGGGGTATGCGGTCGCAGCGGTGCTGGCACTCGCCAGCGTGCGTACCGATATCAACTGGATCCTGCTGCTGGTCCCGGTTTCGCCGTTCCTCGTGGACGCGGGCTTCACACTGCTGGCGCGCATCATTTCAGGACAACGCTGGATGGAACCCCACACCCAGCACGTCTACCAGCGCGCGGTGCAGGCAGGAGCCAGTCACCCCCAGGTGACAGGGATGTACTTTGCTTTGGGCCTGTTCAGTATTACAGTGTTCAATGTCTGCTCCAATTTGCAGCCGAGGTGGGAGGCTGCCGTGGCGATCGCGTGGTTCACCGCGCTGAGCGTCCTCTGGCTCCTCCTGCGCAATGGAATGCGCTACCGACAAGGAAATACCTGACTTATGGCTTCACCCTGGCGGGACAGAATCCTCGGCCTGATGCCGCGTTCGGCCATCGTCTGCCACGACCTTTTCATGGTCTGGGCATGCTGGCAGTTGCTCCATGCAGGGCGTTACTCGATCCTGCCCAACGCTCCGGCGCTGCCCCTGTGGAACGTCGATACCACCCTGGTCCTGCTGTTGCAGGGCCTGGTGTTCTGGCGCGTGGGCCTGTATCGCGGGCTGTGGCGGTTCGCCAGCGTCAGCGACCTGCTGAACATCTTCAAGGCCAGCTTCATCGGCATGGTCGCCATCGTCCTGGTGCTGATGTGGAAGCGCTTCGACGGCGTGCCGATGTCGGTGCTGGTGATCTACCCGTTCGCGCTGTCGGCCCTGCTGGGCGCACCGCGCCTGCTGTACCGGGCCTGGAAGGACTATCAGGCCCTGCAGTCCGATTCCAGCGCCCGCCGCGTGCTGATCCTCGGCGCCGGCCAGGCGGCGGAAACACTGGTGCGCGACCTGCGTCGTTCCGGCAACTTCGAGCCGGTCGGCCTGCTCGACGATGCACCGCACCTGCGGGGTGCCAAGCTGCAGGGCCTGCCGATCCTCGGCACCCTGGATGACGCCCCGACAGTGGTCCGCGAGACCGCTGCCAAGCTGCTGGTCATTGCCATGCCGTCATTGGACGCCGCAGGCATGCAGCGCGTTGTCGCGATCTGCGAAAGCACCGGCGTTCCGTTCCGTACCGTGCCCAAGCTCAGCGACATCCTGCAGGGCCAGTCGCTGCCGGGCCAGCTGAAGGAAGTGGCGATCGAGGATCTGCTGGGCCGCAAGCCGATCATGCCGGACTGGAACCTGATCCGCGGCTGGTTGGGTGGGCGCACTGTGATGGTCACCGGCGCCGGTGGTTCGATCGGCTCGGAGCTTTGTCGCCAGTGCGCGCGGCACGGGGCAGGTCGCATCATCCTGCTGGAGATCAGCGAGCTGCTGCTGCTGACCATCGAGGGCGAGCTGCGGCGCAGCTTCCCCGATGTCGAGATCGAGGCGGTGCTGGGCGACTGCGGTGACCCGGCGGTGATTCGCCATGCATTGTCGCTGCACCCGGTCGATACCGCTTTCCATGCGGCCGCCTACAAGCACGTGCCGGTGCTGGAGCGCCAGCTGCGCGAAGCGGTGCGCAACAACATCCTGGCGACCGAGAACGTCGCCCGCGCGTGCCTGGAAGCCCGCGTGGAGCATTTCGTGTTCATTTCCACGGACAAGGCGGTCGACCCGGTCAATGCGCTGGGTGCGAGCAAGCGCTACGCCGAGATGATCTGCCAGAGCCTGGACCAGAAGTCCACGCACACCCGTTTCGTCACGGTGCGTTTCGGCAACGTGCTGGCGTCGGCCGGCAGCGTGGTGCCGCTGTTCCGCGAGCAGATCCTGCGCGGTGGTCCGGTCACGGTCACGGACCCGGAAGTCAGCCGTTACTTCATGACCATCCCCGAGGCCTGCCAGCTGATCCTGCAGGCGGCCGCGTCGGCGTCGCATGGTGCGATCTACACTCTGGACATGGGCGAGCCGGTGCCGATCCGCGTGCTGGCCGAACAGATGATCCGTTTGACCGGCAAGCAGCCGTACAAGGACATCCAGATCATCTATACCGGCCTGCGCCCGGGCGAGAAGCTGCACGAGACCCTGTTCTATTCGGACGAAGACTACCGTTCGACCGCGCACCCGAAGATTCTCGAGGCCGGCGTGCGTACGTTCTCGCGCGACCTGGTGCTGGGCAACGTTCCGCGCCTGCGTGAGGCGATTGCCAGCTACGACACTGCCAGCATCCAGGAAATCCTGTTTGCGACGATGCCGGAATTCTCGCCAATCGAACAGGATGCTTACATTTCATCCGCTAAAGTCGTGCCCTTTCCGGCACGTGAGGCGAACAGGCACCAATGAGCAAGCGAATTCGCAAGGCAGTTTTCCCGGTGGCAGGACTGGGAACGCGTTTTTTGCCAGCAACCAAGACTGTGCCGAAGGAGATGCTGCCGATCATTGATCGGCCGCTGATCCAGTACGCCGTTGATGAAGCCATCGAAGCCGGCTGCGACACGCTGGTGTTCATCACCAACCGCTACAAGCACGCGGTTGCCGATTATTTCGACAAAGCCTACGAGCTGGAGCAGAAGCTCGAGCGCGCCGGCAAGCAGGAGCAGCTGGAGCTGATCCGGCATGTGCTGCCCAACGGCGTGCGCGCGATCTTCGTGACCCAGGCCGAGGCGCTGGGCCTGGGGCACGCAGTGCTGTGTGCCAAGGCTGTGATCGGTGACGAGCCGTTCGCGGTGCTGCTGCCCGACGATCTGATCTGGAATCGCGGTGCGGGTGCGCTGAAGCAGATGGCCGACCTCAATGAGGCCAGCGGTGCCAGCGTGATTGCGGTCGAAGACGTGCCGCACGAAAAGACCGCCAGCTACGGCATCGTCGCCACTGAGGCGTTCGATGGCCGCAAGGGCCGCATTTCGCAGATCGTCGAGAAGCCGAAGCCGGAGGACGCGCCGAGTGACCTGGCGGTGGTCGGCCGCTACGTGCTGAGCCCGAAGATCTTCGAACTGCTGGAACAGACCCAGACCGGTGCCGGCGGCGAGATCCAGCTGACCGATGCGATTGCCGAGCTGCTGAAGACCGAAGAAGTCGATGCCTATCGTTTCGAGGGCACCCGCTTCGACTGCGGTACGCACCTGGGTCTGGTGGAGGCGACGATCCGCTTCGCGCTGGACAACCCGAAGCTGGCCGGCCCGGCGCGGGAGAAGCTGGCGGCGATGCTGGCGGAATAAGGGGTTTATCAAGCGCTCCGTCAGCGCTTTGATTGATACGTGGCGGAGGGGGCGGATGGCCCTCTCCAAAACACGCCAAAGCCCTTCCATGGTGCTCGGTGGCGCCATCCATGGCGCCAACGGTTTTGGAGAGGGCCATCCGCCCCCTCTCGACAGTTTCCGTGCGGCGCGGACGGGAAGGGCGGAATCAAAGGCAAGAGCAAAAGCAAAAGCAAAAAGGCAGCCGATGGCTGCCTTTTCTGCTTGTTGGGGTCAGAGCCCTTTGCGCAGCAAAGGGATCTGACCCCTGCCTTTGACCCTGCCTTTGCTCATCCCTCCGCCGCGGGGAGGCTGGAAGGGCCGGGTTGGCAGGGCTGCCCGGGACCGTTGGCGCCATGGATGGCGCCATCGAG
>NZ_KV791431.1:0-3006 GCF_001807895.1 Stenotrophomonas sp. HMSC10F07 | reverse complement strand
GCCAAGCCCCCAGGGACGGGTTTACGGCGTCCCCGCAAACCCACAGTCCCCTGCCAGCCCTCAGTGCAACCCAGAGCCATGACCGCCGTTGCCGTTGCTGGTGCTCTGGCTCTGGCTTGAAACGGGTGCCGGGCAGCGCCCGGCCGGGTATCCTTTTCCTCTGATGTCCGACCTTGTCCATGCCAGCCGCGAAGCCCTCAGCGAAGGCGGCGCGCTCGCCTCGCATCTGGATGCCTTCGTCCCGCGTCCGGCACAGCTGCACCTGACCGCTGCCATTGCCGATGCGCTGCAGCAGCGGGACCTGCTGCTGGCCGAGGCCGGTACCGGCACCGGCAAGACCTTCGCCTATCTGGTGCCGGTGCTGCTGTCCGGGCTGCGCACCATCATCTCCACCGGTACGCGCGCGCTGCAGGACCAGCTCTACCACCGCGATCTGCCGCGCGTGCGCCAGGCGCTGGGCGTCGGCCTGCGCAGCGCGCTGCTGAAGGGGCGCGCGAACTACCTGTGCCGCTATCGACTGCAGCAGGCGCGGGGCGAGCCGCGGTTTTCCAGTCCCGAGCAGGCCGCGCAGTTCCAGCGCATCCTGGCCTGGTCCGGTCGCTCGGAGTTCGGCGATATCGCCGAACTGGAAGGCCTGGCCGATGACTCGCCGCTGCTGCCGATGGTCACCTCCACTGTCGACAATTGCCTGGGCACCGATTGCCCATTCTGGGACGACTGCTTCGTGGTGCGCGCACGGCAGCGTGCGCAGGCCGCCGACGTGGTGGTGGTCAACCACCACCTGCTGCTGGCCGATCTGGCACTGAAACAGGACGGCTTCGGCGAGTTGCTGCCGGGGGCGCAGGCCTTTGTCATCGACGAGGCACACCAGCTGCCCGAACTGGCAGCGCAGTTCTTCGGCGAAGGTTTCGGCATGCGCCCATGGCAGGAACTGGGTCGCGACTGCCTGGCTGAAGCGCGCGGCGTAGGGGGCGCACAATCGGCGCTGCAGGAGCCGGTCGACCAGTTGCAACAGGCATTGCTGGCGTTGCGTTCGGCGATGGAGGGACTGCCGCCGCGTGGTACGCAGTGGCGTGCGCTGGCCATGCCACAGGTCCGCGACGGCTTCGATACGGTGATGGCCGGCCTGGTGGCACTGGAGCAGGGACTTCAGCCGCTGCGCGAATCGGCGGCGGGTCTGGACGCCTGCCATGCGCGGGCGCGCGAGGCGGTGTCGCGGTTGCAGCGCTGGCTGGGCGATGATGAACCCACCCTGGATTTCGATACCGATCCGGCGGACCACGCCAGTACCGCCGATGTGCTCTGGTACGAGCTCACGCCGCGGGGTTTCCGCTGCCAGCGCACGCCGATGGATGTGTCCGGCCCGCTGCGCGAGCATCGCGAGCGCAGCCGCGCGGCATGGATCTTCACCTCGGCCACGCTGACCGTGGGCAATGGATTCGACCACATCGCCACGCGCTTGGGCCTGGACGATCCGCATACCCTGGTCCAGCCGAGTCCGTTCAACTGGCCCGAGCAGGCGTTGTGCTACCTGCCGGAAGGCCTGCCTGATCCGGCCGCACGGGGCTTCGGAACCGCGCTGATCCAGACCCTTCGGCCGGTGCTGCAGGCATCGCAGGGCAGGGCATTCCTGTTGTTCGCCTCGCACCGTGCATTGCGCGAGGCGGCCGAAGCACTGCGCGACGGGCCATGGCCGTTGTTCGTGCAGGGTGAGGCACCGCGCGCGACGCTGCTGCAGCGCTTCCGTGAATCGGGCAATGGCGTGCTGCTGGGCTCGGCCAGTTTCCGCGAGGGCGTGGACGTGGTCGGCGAAGCGCTGAGCGTGGTGATGATCGACAAGCTGCCGTTCGCGGCACCGGACGATCCGGTGTACGAGGCACGCCTGGAGGCGATCCGCAGCCAGGGCGGCAATCCGTTCCGCGACGAACAGTTGCCGCAGGCGGTGATCGCACTGAAGCAGGGTGTCGGTCGCCTGATCCGCAGCGAAAGCGACCGTGGCGTGCTGGTCCTGTGTGATCCGCGCCTGCTCAACCGTGGCTATGGCCGGGTCTTCCTGGATTCACTGCCACCCTTCCGCCGCACCCGCAGCCTGGCCGATGTGCAGGCCTTCTTTACGCCACAATGGGGGCCCGTGGCTGATGATCCGGCTGACCCGGCCGCTGTCGCGCCGGGCCCGGAGCCGGCTCCCGGTGCCACGTTCCCCCTGTTCTGACCTGATCTGATGAAACTGCTCGCCTTTGAAACCGCCACCGAAGCCTGCTCCGTTGCCCTGCATGTCGATGGGCAGGTGCTGGAACGCTTCGAGATCGCCCCGCGCCGGCATGCCGACCTGAGCCTGCCATGGGCCGAGGCGCTGCTCGCCGAAGCCGGCATCGGCCGTCGCCAGCTCGACGGCATCGCGCTCAGTCGCGGCCCGGGGGCGTTCACCGGTGTGCGCCTGGCGATCGCCATCGCCCAGGGCATCGCGTTGGCGTTGGACCGCCCGCTGCTGCCGGTTTCGACGCTGCAGGTGCTGGCGCTGCGGGCACCGGTGGAAGAAACGCAGATCCTGTCGGCAATCGATGCCCGGATGGGTGAACTCTACGTCGCGCGCTTCGAACGCGTCGACGGCCTGCCGGTCGCGCGCGATGCCGAGCGCGTCTGCGCGCCCTCCGTGGTGACGTTGCCGGAAGGAATGTCGGCCTACGGTGTCGGTACCGGTTTCGGCGCGGGCGACGGCGCGCTGGTGGCACAGTTGGGCAGTGGCCTGCGCGGTTTCGATGCCGCGGCATTGCCGCGGGCGTCGGACGTGCTGGCACTGGCGGTGCCGGCGTTCGCGCGTGGCGAGGCGATCGCACCGGAGAAGGTCGAGCCGGCGTACCTGCGCGACAACGTGGCATTGACCCTGGTCGAGCAGCAGGCCGCGCGCGAGGCGAAAGCGAAGGCCAACGGCTGAGCCCCTCGTGGCGGAGCGCGAAAGCACAAGCCGTGGTTTGGCCGGGCGGGTGGGCTGCGCAGGGGGCGCTG
>NZ_KV791430.1:1658-1939 GCF_001807895.1 Stenotrophomonas sp. HMSC10F07 | reverse complement strand
GCGTCCGCTGACGGGGGGCCAGATCAGACACCCCTGCGCAACCCACCCTCCCGGCCACGGACAGTTTCCGTGCACATCCACCCCGGATTGAAGAAAGAAGAGCAAGAGCAAGAGCAACAGCCGCATTGCTTCCGGGGTCAGATCCGTTTTCCGCAGGAAAACGGATCTGCCCCCTCTTTCCACCTGGAACCCCAACGCTCTTTCCGTCCGACACCGAAATGCCGAGAGGGCTGGGCCGGGGTGGGTAGGCAGGACCGTTGGCGCCATGGATGGCGCCATCG
>NZ_KV791430.1:0-1638 GCF_001807895.1 Stenotrophomonas sp. HMSC10F07 | reverse complement strand
CGAGCCCCCATGGACGGGTTTACGGCGTGTCCTGGCTGCCCACCCCGGCCCAGCCACCTACTGACAATCCAGCGCCGACCAACTGCTGTTGCTGTTGCTGTTGCTTCAGAACCAGCCTGCCGCAGGCAGCGCCGCAGCCGCCGCTGCAAGGGAACCTGAATACGTTCCGACAGCACGCCTCAATCCCCCGCCGCATCGGCCGATAACGGGGTTGTCACGGCGCATCCCGCCGTGACCGGCACGGCGCCGCCCGCCCGCTTCGACCTGGTCCTGCTCGATGAATCTCCTGCATCGCTGGCAACACTACTTCAGCAATCTTTCCGTCCGGCGCAAGCTCAACCTGCTGACGCTGCTCATCGCGCTCGGCGTGATCGCGCTCTCGGTGATCGCCGCCCGCATGCAGTACCTGGATCTCACCGAGACCCGAAAGACCGCACTGAAGACCCAGGTCGAACTGAGCTACGGCATCCTGCAGCACTACCACCGCCTGGCCGGTACCGGCGAACTCAGCGAAGAGGCTGCCAAGCGCGCCGCGCTGCAGGCATTGGAAGTGATGCGTGCAGAGAGCGATACCTACTATTTCAACGTCTACGACACCGGCTACCGGCTGCTGATGCACCCGTTCCGCAAGGACCTGGTCGGCAAGGACATGAAGGACTTCCGCACCGACGACGGTGTGCGCATCTATTACGACCAGGTCGAAGCCGCCCGCGCCGGTGGTGGCTTCGTCAATTACCGCTGGGCGAAGCCGGGCAGCAAGGGCGACGTCGAGAAGGTCGCCTACGCCGGCCTGTTCGCGCCGTGGAACTGGGTGGTCAGCAGTGGCGTCTACATGGACGACGTGCAGAAGCAGGCGCTGGTGTTCACTGCCATCATGACAGTCTCCGGCGGCGTCCTGGTGCTGATCGTACTGGCCCTGAGCTGGGTCATCGGCAATCGCATCGCCGTGCCGTTGAAGCAGGCCACGGCCGTCGCCGAGGGCATCGCCGCCGGCAAGCTCGACAGCCATATCGGCCCGCAGCCGCACGATGAAACCGGCCGCCTGCTGGACGCCATGGCCGGCATGCAGCAGCAGTTGCATGCGGTCATCACCGGCCAGCGCGAAATGGCCCGCCGCCACGACGGTGGCGAACTCAGCTACCGCATCGACGCCAGCGCCTTCCCCGGCGAGTACGGGCTGATGGTGCAGGAAACCAACGCCCTGGTGGGTAGCCACGTGCAGACCCTGCACGATGTGCTGGACGTGGTGCAGCAGTACGCGGTTGGTGACCTGAGCCGCGACATCGCCCGCTACCCGGGCGAGAAGGCGGCGATGACCACCACCGTCGACACCGTCAAGGCCAACCTCGGGCGCATCAACGCCGAGATCAAGCAGTTGGCCAGCGCCGCTGCTGCCGGCGACTTCAGCCGCCGAGGCGATGCGCAGCGCTTCGACCACGATTTCCGCCTGATGCTGGAAAACCTCAACGCGATGATGGCGGTCAGCGATGACAACCTCGGCAAGCTGTCGCAGCTGCTGTCGGCCATCGCCGATGGCGACCTGACCGCGCGCATGCACGGCGATTACCAGGGCGTGTTCGCCCGCATGCGCGACGATGCCAACGCCACGGTCGCGCAGCTGACCCAGATCGTCGGCCA